>DFWB01000021.1 GCA_002380675.1 Akkermansiaceae bacterium UBA4145 | reverse complement strand
GGCAACTCCTAGGCACACCGCTATCTTCAGCGGCAAAATGTTCGTCCAACGCGGGAAGAAATTGGCCATGGGCTTGACTGCTCGAAAACTAAGGCCTTGTGAAAAATTTCACAAGGCCTTAGCTTCCGGCAGTTAAGCCCATGGCCAATTTCTTCCCGCGTTGGACGAACATTTTGCCGCTAAAAATAGCGGTGTGCCTAGGAGTTGCCGGTGCGAGTGTGGTTGTAGGTTTTACCTATTATGCCACGCCCAAAGCGCAACGGGTTGGATACATGCCTTCGCAGCCCATCCCGTATGACCACGCACTGCACGTGAACCAGCTGGGCATGGATTGCCGATATTGCCATAGCTTTGTCGAGCACTCAGGGCATGCGAACGTTCCCTCGGCGAGCACTTGCTGGAACTGTCACCAGCACGTCCGGAAGGACAGCGACAAGCTGCAGCCTCTGCGACGGGCATTCGACAAGGACTACGAGCATTACGATGGAGAACCGATCAAGTGGGTGCGGATCCATCAGAGTCCGGACTACGTGTTCTTCAACCACTCGGCTCACGTCAACCGGGGAGTTTCCTGTGAATCGTGTCACGGCAAGGTGAATGAGATGAAAGTGGTCTACCAGGCTGAGGCGCACTCCATGGGCTGGTGTCTTGATTGTCACCGGAACCCGGAAAAGCACCTTCGCCCCCTCGAGGAGGTATATAACCTTGATTACGACGCAGAGGATTGGCTGGCAGAGAACAAAATGGTTCATCCAGAGACTGGGAAACAACTAAAGAGTCAGAAGGATCTTGGGCTTTACCTCAAGGAGCATTGGAACATCAAGGCGAAGGAGAGCTGTTGGACCTGCCACCGTTGAAACATGAGTAAGCGTGTTTTCCATCACCCAGAAGCGCCTTCCGATGATTCGGGAGTTGCTTCGTGGCGTAGTGTTGGGGAGCTGGAGAGTACTCCCTCTTTCAGGGCGCATGTTGAGCGTGAGTTCCCCGAGGGGTCTGGCCATCTGAGCGAAGAAGATCAGAAGGCCACGCGGAGAAGTTTTATGAAGCTGATGGGCGCATCCTCAGCTTTGAGCGGGCTCACCCTCGTTTCATGCCGCCGGCCCGAATCCTATATTGTCCCCTACAAGAAGGCTCCTGAGTGGGTGATTCCCGGCAAGCCGTTGTATTACGCGTCAACCCGTCCCCGAGCAGAAGGATCGGTGCCGCTGGTGGTCACAACGTATGAGGGGCGTCCGACCACTCTTGCCCCAAACGGTGAACACAATGATGGGTGCGGTGCAGACGCGCTAACTCATGCCTCGGTTCTCAACCTTTATGATCCAAAGCGATCAAGGAATTTTCTCCGGCAGGGCAAAAAGTCCTCGCAGAGGGAGTTTGAGCAGGTTTTGAGCTCTCTTGCCCGTGAAGGTGCCAAGTTGGCGGTCCTTGTCGGCGAGGACGACAGCCCTACCCGAAATCGCTTGAAAGGGGAGATTGAACAAGCCTATCCGGGATCCAAATTTTACAGCTATGAGGCCTTGTGTGGAGAAGCGAGGCGGGAGGTTCAAGACCAAGTATTTGGAAAGGGGACTCGCACATCAGTAGATTTTTCAAAGGCTGATCGAATTCTTTCCCTCGACTGCGATTTCCTTGGGCTTGACGCGATCGGAAGTGCCTCTGATTTCTCCAGAAAAAGGCAGGGGGGTGGTGAAGATTACAGGGAGGATGTCGCGGCGGATGCCATGAACCGACTTTACATGATCGAGTCCGCTTTCAGCCTAACAGGAGGTATGGCGGACCACCGGATGCGTGCGAAACCCAGTCAGATGACGGCGGTAGCGGCTCAAGTAGCGAGCGAGCTTGGAGTTCAGGTGACCGGCTATGAATCTGGAAAACTTTCAAGTGAGGAGAAGGCGAAATTACTGGGAAGTGCAGAAAATTTTGACTCATGGATCAGAGAGTGCGTTGCAGATTTGAAGGCGCATCAGGGGAAGGCGGTTGTTCTTGCCGGCAGCAGACATAGTGAGGAGCTCCAGCGGATCGTCATCGCCATCAATAACGAAATCGGGTCTTACGGAGGACCCATGGTCGTCTACGAAACAGGCCGTGCCGAATATGGGACTATTGAGGATTTTGAGGCGGACGTTGATGAGGGGACATCTGTAGTTCTTTTGGGCCCGGCTAATCCACTCTTTGATCGTCCCGGTGAGCGTTTCAGGAGGGTACTGAAAAATGCCAAATTGAGTATTCATCTGGGAGTGAGAACCGACGCTACCGCATTGGGGTGTGACTGGCATATTCCCGCAGCCCACTACCTTGAGAGCTGGGGTGATACCAGAACGGCCAGTGGAACATACTCCTTGATCCAGCCCATGATCCTGCCTCTGTATGGAGGGTTTTCAGAACTTGAAGTTCTCTCGCAGCTACTGAGTTGGAGAAAATTTGACTGGGACAGTCTGGATGCCGAGGATTCAGAAGAACCGGTCGTGCCTCCCACTCTTATTGCTGGGGAGGGGATGGGCGGTGAGCCATCGCCGGCCCTCGCTGAGGTGAGGAAGACATTTTCCCTTCCAGAAAATGCCAACGATGATGGCGACGTGGCATGGAAAGAAGCTCTTAAGAACGGATATCTCCAGAGTAGTTCATACCAGACTGTTGATGCAGACAATGCCAAGGATCCTGCACCTAGCGTGAGTAGGCCTGCCTGGAAGGGCATCGAAATCAACTTCCTTCCAGATGCCTCGGTCTGGGATGGCCGCTACATCGACAACGGCTGGCTTCAAGAGGCTCCGGATCCCATTTCGAAGCTCTCCTGGGACAACGCTGCTTTGGTGTCTCCGAAAACCGCCAAAGAGCTCGGCGTCTACGAATCGGTTGAGCAGCTTGAGCCAGAAACCGATATTCCCGTCCTCGGTAAGGTTAAAAACGCTCCTCAGCCCTCTATCGGAGAGGGCAAGGGGGCGAGGGCGCCAATGGTGCTCATTAAGACTCAGTCTGGACGAATGGAGGTTCCCGTTTTGGTTGCCTTCGGTCACGCAGATGACTGCATTTCTGTCGCTTTGGGCTACGGTCAGGGCGCTTCAGATGGTCGGGATGGGGTTCGGATTGCCCGCGATGATGACCCTCTGGCCCCAGTGAGTGCGGTAGGACTAAACACAGGATTTAATGCAAACCAGTTGAGGGGAGACGCGTCGTTCAATATGGAGGCGGCTTCGGTCACCAAACTTCAAGAACGATATCCTGTCGCGCTCGTTCAGGAGCATAACGCGATGAACGGGCGAGCCCTTGCCCGGGAGATTTCTACTAACGATGTGGAGCATCATGGGCACAAGGTGTCCTTCGAGGAGCAGGTCGCCAAGGTTCGGGAGCAGGGTCCAGTCGACTCCCACGCACCTGAGAATATTTCACTCTACAAACGTCGTGGGTCCACGACGTGGGAAAGCGATAAAGACAAACAGGACGATCTCATCGGTGATAAGATTCACCAGTGGGGTATGACTATTGATCTCAATACCTGTGTGGGATGCAACGCCTGCCTGATTGCTTGTCAGGCTGAAAACAACATTCCAATCGTCGGTAAAGAACAGGTGGCCATGGGTCGGGAAATGCACTGGGTGCGGATGGATCGCTATTATGCGGCCCCCATGACGGAGATGGATGAAAAAACCCACAAGAAGGTGCCGACTCCTGACTGGGTTCAGCAGAACCCCGAGATGATCCCTCAACCGGTGTCCTGCATGCAGTGCGAGAACGCACCATGTGAGACCGTCTGTCCGGTAAACGCCACGGTGCACAGTGAGGAAGGGTTGAACACCATGGCCTACAATCGCTGTATCGGGACGCGTTACTGCGCAAACAACTGCCCATACAAGGCGCGACGCTTCAACTACTTCGACTATAACAAGCGAAATCCTGTTGTAGCTCACAACCTCTATAAGGGACCGTTCGGTAAGAAACAGGTTGGAGAAGCTCCTCACCTGCAACGCAATCCGAATGTGTCTGTGCGAATGCGTGGTGTAATGGAAAAGTGCACCTACTGTGTGCAGCGGCTTGAGAGCGCCAAGATCAAGCAGAAGCAGATTGGCCGGATGAAAACCCTGCGAGCAGGGCAAAATTCAACCAACGTGAAAATCAAACCGGAGGACCTGAGGGTGAAGGCGGACTCGATCAAGATGGCTTGTCAGGATGCTTGCGAGGCGAATTCGGTAAGTTTTGGAAACCTTCTCGACAAGGAGGACGCCCAAGTTTGGAGGGCTAAATACAAGGGGGAGAAGAAAACCAAGAGTGGAGCGTTCGAACTTGTTCACAATCCTCGGAACTACGACGTCCTCCAGTATATCGGAACAGCGCCAAGGACCAGTTACTTGGCCCGGGTCAAGAATCCAAATCCGGCCATGCCAGATGCGGTTTACCGTGGACTGGCAACCATCAGCACCGCCTAAACTCGAAATCTGAACCCACGACATGGCAGATACTGCGACAAAGACCACGAGTGAGACGTCGGCTCGCCGGGAAGTAAAACTTCCGGTGATGGCGCGTGAGACGCTCGTGCTCAACAAGCGGTCCTACCACTGGATCACTGAGCGGGTTTGTGGGGTGATCGAAAATAAGCAACCGGCCTTCTGGTGGCAGTTGTTCATTCCCTGTGTCATCATGGCAGCTATCGGGGTTGGAGGAGGACTTATTTATCTCGTCAGTACTGGGGTAGGAGTTTGGGGCAACACCAATCGCGTAATGTGGGGTTGGCCGATCGTGAATTTCGTGTTCTGGATCGGGATCGGTCATGCAGGCACCCTGATCTCCGCGATCCTTTTCCTCACCCGGCAGAACTGGAGGACTTCGATCAACAGGGCCGCAGAGGCAATGACGATTTTTGCGGTTGTCTGCGCAGGTATTTTCCCGGCGTTCCACGTCGGACGGGTGTGGATGGCGTGGTATCTAGCGCCAATTCCAAACGCGAACGCGATCTGGCAGAACTTCAAGTCCCCGTTGCTCTGGGACGTGTTTGCGGTATCAACGTATTTCACGGTATCTTTGATCTTTTGGTTTCTGGGTATGGTTCCGGATCTGGCCACGATCAGGGATCGCTGTAAGAGGGGGCTGAAAAAGTTCCTCTACGGTTTATTCTCCCTAGGGTGGAGAGGAAGTAATCGCCACTGGAGTCACTATGAGATGACCTACCTCCTTCTTGCGGCGCTTTCTACGCCCCTTGTCCTTTCGGTGCACTCGGTGGTGAGTTTTGACTTTGCCACCTCGGTGGTGCCAGGATGGCACACAACGATCTTTCCTCCTTATTTCGTGGCAGGGGCTATTTTTGGAGGTTTTGCGATGGTGTTGACGATCATGATTCCCGCCAGGTTCATCTATGGGCTGGGGGACATGATCACGATGAAGCACATCGACAACATGGCGAAGATCATTCTGCTGACCGGGACGATCGTGGGCTACGCCTACCTGATGGAGCTCTTCGTAGCCTTCTACTCCGGGGCCTCGTATGAAATGGCAGCCTTTACCTACCGGATCACCGGTCCTTACTGGTGGGCGTATGTAGCAATGATGAGCTGCAACGTATTGTCTCCTCAACTTTTCTGGTTCCGGTGGTGCCGGGAAAACCTCTGGGTCGTGATGGGAGTGTGTATGGCGGTAAATGCAGGGATGTGGTTCGAGCGCTTCGTCATCATCGTGACAACTCTGGCTCGTGACTTCATGCCAGCAAACTGGAAGTATTATAATCCCAGCTGGGTAGACATCATTCTTTTCCTTGGAACAATCGGACTATTTACTTCGCTCTTCCTCCTCTTCCTAAGGTTTTTACCCTGCATCAATATTGCTGAGGTGAAGTGGGCCAAAAAGGAGAGTGATGTGCTTTACGACGACAAACTGGCACATCCAGATGAAGGAACGGTAGTGGAAGCTGCCTATCAGCAGGAAGTTGAGAAAGGAACCGCCGAAATCTGATGAGTAGTTCTGTCAAACGCGTCTACGGCTACCTCGCGGAGTTCGAAAGTGCCTCCGCTCTTTATAAGGCAGCGGAAAAAGTGCGTGATGCCGGGTTCCGTAAATGGGACTGCTACACACCGTATCCAGTCCATGGTCTGGACGACGCGATGGGCATTAAGAGATCAATCCTGCCCTATTTTGTCTTCTTCGGAGGGCTCACCGGTCTGACAACGGCCTTTATCCTTTCCTATGTGACTCAGGTGGGGATTTATCCGACTGTAGTGCAAGGAAAGCCGGCCAATATTTTCACGGTTCCCGCATTTTTCCCGATCATGTTTGAGCTCACCGTGCTTTTCTCGGGGTTCACCACGCTCTTTGGTTTTCTGGGACTGACTCAGCTACCCCGCTGGAATCATCCTATATTCGCGAGTCGTCAGATTCATCGCGCAACCGATGACGGCTACTTTATTGAGATAGAGGCCCGGGATCCAAAGTTCTCCGCGGAGGGGACAAGGGGGTTTCTTGATGAAATTGGGGGAGGAAATATTGAACTGGTGGAGGACGACGGAACCTAGGCTGTAACCATGAAGTATTTCTTTCTTGCTCTTGCTGGGTTGATCACCCTCACGGTCGGTGTGTTCGGGTTGCGTGGTCAGAAGACCGTCAAAACGCCCATTGAGATTTTTCCGGATATGGATCGCATGGATTATGTGAAGAGTCAGAAGCCGAGCGACTTTTTTCACGATGGACAGGGCGCGCGGCTCCCAGTGCCGGGGACAGTCCCCCACTCCAGTGATGATGGGGTGTTTCCCGTTGAGTTTGGGGAGGGAAGAACGGGTCATTACTACACGGGGGCGATCAATGACTACTTTGCGAGCGGGCTCCCACTTGAGGAGCTTGGACTAGTTGGTGACAAAGCGTCGGAAGACATGCAGGCGTTGTTAAGGCGCGGCCAGGACCGCTATGCGGTCTTCTGCGCGATCTGTCATGGGGCTTCGGGCGACGGAAACGGCACGATCAGCAATTATATGGCGGCAAAGATCGCGAACCTCCATGAGCCTCGATTTGCCAGTGGGGCGTATCCTGATGGAAAGCTTTATCACGTCATCACTTATGGACAGGGTTTGATGAGCGGGTATGGGGCAAGCATTCCGGTGCGGGACCGGTGGGCCATCGTGGCCTACGTCAGGGCTTTGCAGGACGCCAAGAAAGTGCCGGCCTCGCCGGCGACGGCCTCGGCCTCATTAGAAAATAAGGAAGAGGCAGGAGGGCCAAGCAACTAAACCCGTCATGGCACATCATCTTGTTACATCCGCAGATATCCCAGAGGAGGGCGAAAGGCTGGAGGCTGGCAGGCTGAAGAAAATCAGAACAATCTGCCTGGCTGTAGCTGTAGGAGGTGGGCTCTTAAGCGCACCTGCTCTGTTTGGACTGTTTGGACAGGGCGTTCAGGGTTCATTCAGCTTCTCATGGCTCTATGGGTTCTTCTTTTTTGCGACCCTTGCCATGGGAGGTTGTTTCTGGACCTTGCTTCACAATGTGTCCAACTCGGGATGGGGTGTCTCCGTTCGGAGGGTCATGGAGAATGTGGGGTTCGTCTTTCCTTGGATGTTTATTCCGATGCTTCCTTTGCTCTTGCCTGAGGTTCAGAAGTTTCTCTTCGAATGGATGCCCAAGCACCGAGAGGCAGCAGAATATGCAGCCCAATACGGCGAGTCCGCCAAGTATGGACTACACCATGGTCCAAAAACAGATCACCTTCTCTATGTTAAGTATTGGTATCTGAATCTCGATTTTTGGTATGTTCGGATGATCGCCTATTTTCCGCTACTTGGGTTTACCATATACTTTCTCCGGAAACTATCTGTTGATCAGGACAGTGATCCCAATCCAGGGACAAGCCGTCTCAAGCGGGCACGGTGGCATTCTTGCTGGGGGGTGCCTGTGTTCGCCGTGGTCCTAACGTTCCTTGCGATCGACGTCGTCAAGACTCTCGACTACAAATGGTTTTCTACCATGTGGGGGGTCTATGTCTTCGCAGGAAGCGCCCTGAACGCAATGGCAGTAATCATTCTCATAACCATTGCGCTGCGACGGATGGGGTATCTGAAAAACGTCGTCGGTCCCGAGCATGACCACCTCATGGGGAAGCTCGTGTTCGCCTTCACAGTGTTCTGGGCGTATATCTCGTTCGACCAGTATTTCCTCTATTGGTATGCCAATATTACGGAGGAGACCCGCTACTTCATTCTTCGCAACACCGCGGGATGGAATTATGTCAGTATCGTCTTAGTGTTCGGTCACTTCGTCGCGCCCTTTCTCCTGCTCATCAGACAAGATCTTAAACGCCGAAATGGCTACATGATCGTGATCGCCTGTTACCTGCTGTTCATGCACATGATTGATCTTTACCATATGATCATGCCGGAACGTGGACCTTCGGTAACGAAAGTCCTCCACCCTGACAGCCCTGACAGCTGGTCTCTTTGGCTCAATATGTCTGGTGTGGGTGATGTCGTGGCATTTGTGACAGTTGGCTGTTTTTTCGTCTATATTCTCCTTCGTAACCTTGGGTCTGCGGCTCTCTACCCGCACCGAGATCCACGTATTCTAGAATCTGCGAACGTTCATAACTGATGGAATCTCATCCGCAAAACCGCCCTGGTTCTTCGGAATCCCCTCAAAAGGGGGATGTGAATAACGGCCTTAAGCGGTTCTCGACTTTCTGGATGGGATGTATTCTCTTCGTGGCCTTCGGATTAGCCAGTCTCGTGCTGGGAATTGGATTCAACAAGCCAGCCGTCAATAACATCGATAAGGTGAACGCGAAACGGAGAGGAATTATCAAGAGGGAAGTCGATAAAGCCTATGCTGGAGCGCGCGAAAATGCGCTTCTGAGCTTCGAGCGGGTCGGTTCTCACTTTCTTAATACCGCGCCGGCGCCTGACGAGAAGCCGGAATTCGTCCTGCCCGGTTCTGCGACGC
>DFWB01000358.1 GCA_002380675.1 Akkermansiaceae bacterium UBA4145 | reverse complement strand
GGCGGTCGTGAACGACGAACCAGAGCAATAGCTCAGCTTGCCAACGGGCTTGTTGGGAGTCTCAAACCCAGACTAGTGACCCAGTTGGGTTGTGATGCCGGGCTTGGTTCGTGCGGTGGGGCAATCGCGGGGCAGGCGTCCCACTGGCTGCTTTGCAGAGGGAATGGAGATAAAAACACTAAAAAATAGGCCTTATAAAGATTGCCAGGTCCGTGAGGTCTCGGGGAAAAAGAACACTTGGTGAATACAGAGATTTTTCTGGCGTCGGGGGGGGCTGTCGTATGTATAATGCGAATACCCTGACCTTTCGACCGTTTAACATGCATGCCGCTATGACAACTACCAAGGATAGAGGGAGAAAGGGCTTCTCCCTTGTCACCACTGTCACGATTCTGGTGCTCCTCTCTCTTATCGCAATCGGGCTTCTTTCGCTGTCTGCTGTGACGCTGCGTAGCAGCACCTCTGAACTGGCCCAGTTGGAGGCGCAATCCAATGCTCGGCTGGCCCTGATGGTGGCGATTGGAGAATTGCAGGCACACCTTGGCCCTGATCAGCGGGTTTCTGCGGAAGCTGGCGTTCTCGATAAGGAGCCAGATCCCTACAACGCGGCGGGAATTCAGGGGATCAGGCATCCGCATTGGGTCGGAGTGTGGAGCACTGAGTGGGTTCCTCCGGGAAGCGACGGCGTCAACAAGTCTCCGTGGGTCCGTGATGATGATGAAGGAGGCTTGAGTGATCAGCGATTCACGGGTGCAGCAGGCAGGGGCTTTGACAGAGAGAGAGATATTCTTAGCTATCTCATCAGTGGTAATGAAGGGGGACGTGCCGAGCTGGGAGTCGACCTTATTGAAGCCGAGGCCTGGGAGGGAGACCAGATTGAGCTTGTTGGTGATGGAACTGTGTCAACCACTGAAGAATATGTTGTTGCCCCGCGGGTATCCACGCGCAACGACCAGAACCGGGTGACCGGTGGCTATGCCTATTGGATTGGGGACTTGGGGGTAAGGGCCAATGTGGCCATGGTTGATGCCTACAATCTCGACGACCCAGCGCGGGGGCCTAATCCCGATGGCATGGAGCGCATCCTGAACCCTCAGGACACCGCAGGGAAGCAGCTTGATGGTATCAATAACGACCTTACCGACGAGGAAGTCCGCAAGCTTATCAGCCGTAAAACCGTTGAGCTGACTGACGGAGTGCCCAGCAGGGAAAATGCTCTTCGTAAAAAGAGGGCTTTCCACCACCTCACCACCCAGTCCAAGGCCGTGCTGTGTAACGTGCGGCAGGGGGGGCTTCTGCGGGACTTGACTGCCTACATTCATGATCGTCGCGGCACGATCAGAGACCTCCGGGCTGATGGGCGGATAGTTTCTCAGGGTATCGACAATCTAGACAATATGATCGGGCCGGCGAACGCCAATGTGGCGAGGGAGCAGGGAACGACCTGGGGCCGGACGAAGTATCGGGACATCGCCCCGACCTTTTCTCTGGTTCGCAACTGGGCTCTTGCCGGCCGCGCTTTGCAATATGCGGAAGAGGATACCGCCATGATAGACCCGGCACCCCCAACCGCAGAGGACATCGCCAATGGAACTCTGCGGGGCATGAACGACGGGGTGAATGTCTATGATGGTGGCAATCTGCGACCGGCGTCGTTCCTGCCTTTCGTCGAGCCTAACCTCTTTCCGGTGATGACCGAGGCCTCGGTCTACTACAACCTTGCGACCTATCCGCAGGCTGAAAACAACCCCTCGTCTGGGAATGTGCTTCGGGTCTGTGTCTACCCCAGGGTGGCACTTTGGAACCCCTACAATGTGGCCCTCAATCTGCACAATATGTGCGCCACAATGTTCGTTAACGGAAACAAGGATGTGCGTATCACCTACAGTGACCGCACGACCCGGACTAACGTGCCGATTCCGTTTGGTCGGGGATCGACGAAAGTTGGAGCGAGAGCTAGTGGTTCTGATCCCAGCCCGGGGCACTATGTCGGCTGGATGCTGGTGAAGTTGCAACCCACGACCATTCAGCCGGGGGAGACTCTCGTCTTCAGTCCGATGCGGACCGCAGAATATCAGACCTTTCAAGTGGACCGCAACGTTCTCTCGTCCTCGGTGGCCCCGGATCCGAGTATCTACTTCTACCAGGACATGCAGGCGACCCATACCAAGCAGCCTACGAGCTTCGTCGAGTTCCCGGGTCCAGGCAACCAGTCGGGTGGAGATAACTACATGATGTCGCTGAAGAGTGCGGGAAGGCAACGAACTTTCAATGATTCCTCCTTCAACTCGATGCAGTCCATCGTCTACGCTAACACCTCCCTTCAGGCAGGGGGTAGCGATGAGCTTCCTGTGCAGTGGGCCTCTGGGCGTGGACGACAGCCAGAGCCCCGAGTTCACCGGCTCGCTAACAGCCGGGACCGGCTTCCCGGGACTGCAATTCCTGACACCCGGACGAGAGATGGATTTCGCATCCGTTGGTGGGATGAGCATCGCTCCAATATCCTTGGTTCCGGCCAGTTACGCGGGCAACCGCAGCACCTCAAGAGTTCCGTGATTGGAACGTGGAACCCCCGGGCCGCCTACTTCTGCCGGAACCCTTGGGACAATATCACGGACCTTCCTCCTCATTTCTATGGGATGTACACCCGCGATTTGTTCGATCAGAGAGTCAGCTGGCAGAATATGATGCCGCGCTCGGTAGATGGGAAAAACGTGAGCTGGCCCTTCGGCGAGCCTCTGGGTGCGCCGGATGATGGAGTGGTTCTTTTTGACGTGCCCCGCGAGGAGATCGGTATTCCCTCCCTCGGATTTCTGCGTCATCTCAAGCTTTCGGAATTCGGATGGCACCCGAGCTATGCGGTAGGTAACTCCCTCGTTGATCCCCGGGTAGGTCGCCTTCACACTAGTCCGGTCCTGCGCACCTCGCAGGAGAAGCGGAACAACGGGTGGAACCAGTATCTCTTTGGGCATCAGGGAGGCAGGACCTCCGGAAGGGGTGCTGACTACTGGGCCATGCTGACGAGGCAGATCCTATTCAATCGACCCGATGACCACTTTGTGGTTTACGACCTGAGCTATGAGACCAACTTCAACCTGTGGGACAATTTCTTTGTGTCGACCGGTAATCCTTCCCGGAAGCAGGCCTTTGTGAGGAATCCTGAGGAGAACCCCCTACCTAATGGACGTTTCCAATTGATTGGAACCGGCACGGAGGTAGAGCGCGATGTTGTCGATTTCCATCGATCGGCCAGCCAGCTCTGGCTCAATGGTGGGTTCAATGTGAACTCGGTCAGCGTGGATGCCTGGAAGGCTGTGCTGGCCTCTGCCATGAACGCTGGCGACTATGCTAGTGAGGACGCTGTTCCCTTTCCCCGGGTGATCAACCCACCCAACGGGGAGTATCTTGGGGGTAACTGGGATGACGAGGAAGCAACCTCTGGATTCCTCAGCATCGACGGAAGTGATGCCACGGACAGTGAATTGGAGCGACTCGCTCAGGAAATCGTGCGGGAGGTCAAGGAGAGGGCACCCTTCTTTGGCCTCTCAGACTTTATCAACCGTCGGCTGGTAGCGAGTGAGCATGGCGATGCCGGCCCGATCGAGGCAGCGATCCAGCGGTCCGGAATTAACGCCGAGTTCGACGAGAATGAAATTCTTCGGATCCCCAACACCGAGGATGATCGTCTTCGGAATGTGAGCTTCGATAATATGCGTGACGCTACCCGCCTCGAGCAGACCCAGAAGCCTGACTCCGTGGCATGGGGACTTCCCGGATACTTGACTCAGGGGGACGTTGTGCAGGCGATTGGTTCAGCCCTGCGACCACGGTCCGACTCCTTTATTGTCCGTGCTTATGGTGAATCCGTAGACGCACAGGGCGAAGTGAAAGCCAGAGCATGGTGTGAGGCGGTTGTGCAGCGTAGTCCGGAGCCCATCAATCCGGACTCCAGTGGGTTGAATCCTGTGGCTAAGCGTAATCCCGATGATCTTGAGTTTGGTCGCCGCTTCAAACTGGTGAGCTTCCGCTGGCTGAATGCCGAGGAAGTCTAGGAGCTCGCTTGTAAGGACCCCTCTTAGGGCCCATGGATCGCTCTGATCCATGGGCTTTTTATCGTCTTAGTCCGGGAGGATCCGGGAAAACGGCCGGATTACTTGAAGAGCTCGGCGAAGTCAGATGTTGTTGTTCTGACGTTCGAGCTAAAGGA
>DFWB01000345.1 GCA_002380675.1 Akkermansiaceae bacterium UBA4145 | reverse complement strand
GATCAACCCGGGCAACTCGGGCGGACCAGTCCTCCAGGACGGCAAGGTCGTGGGAGTTGCCTTTCAGGGCCTGCGGCAGGCAGACAACACGGGCTACATGATTCCTACCCCAGTGATCAAACGATTCCTGAAGGACATTGGAGATGGGAGCTACGACAAATATGTGGATTTAGGGATCACTGAATTCCCTCTCTTTAACCCTGCCATGCGGAAAGCTCTGCAGGTTCCTGAAGACGGTCTCGGGGTAATGGTCGCCTCCGTTCTGCCGACCGGGCCCTGCGACGGGATCATGGAGCCTGGGGACGTCCTTCTCTCCATCGACGGGAAGCCTGTCGATAATGCAGGTAATATCGAAGTGGAGGGAGAGAAAGTGGTTCTCCACGAAGTTGTTGAACGCAAATTCGCGGGGGATGAGGTCGCCTTGGAGTTTCTCCGGAAGGGCGAGAAAAAGGCCGTCACGATCACACTAAAGGCCTTCCCTCACTCCCGCATTTATGCGGTGCGTTACGGCGAGCGGCCCCGTTTCGTTTTCTTCGCAGGTCTGGTGTTCCAACCACTGGACTTCAATCTCTACTCGACCTATGGATTTGACAGCCCTCGTGTCCGCAAAATTTTCCAGAACTACGTAGAAGACGCAATTTTCAAGGAGCGCGAGGACGTCGTGGTTATTACGAGAGTAGAAAGTGACCGATTAACTTCGTTTATCACAGGCTTCAAGGGAACGGTCGTGGATGAAATTAACGGAGAGACGGTGAGGAACCTGAATCATGCCTATGAGCTCCTCTACGCGGATGACCTGCCGGAGTTCATTACCATCAAGTGTAACGGATTGGCCCGCCCCATTGTGATTCCTGCTGCCGAGGTTGAGTCTGCCAACAAGAGAATCATGAAACAGAATGGGATCTTCAGATCTCACTACCTTGGTGAAAAACAGCCTGCATCCTGACCATGTCTTACAACCATTTATCCTTTCTCTGGCTCCTTTCGATCTTCGGGGCAATCGGCCTCGCTCACCCGGTCCATGGGGCCGTGGAATTCGAGGGTCTCCTTCGCATCAACACAACTATTCAGACCCATAGCGTTGCTCAACCCTGGGAGCTTAACCAACCCAGCCGCCGACGTGGTCTTGGCGCGGTCCTCGAAGACGGCAATATACTTACCACCGGTGAAATGGCGGCCAACGCCACCTATATCGAGTTTGAGTCTGCTGACGGAGCTCATACCGTACCTGCCGAGGTCGTCGCCATCGATTATGAGGCTAACCTGGCACTGCTACGACCAGAGGCAGGAGCTGATGGAAATTGGATCAAGACCCTTGGAACCCTCTCGATCGGAGGATCTGCAAAGCCCGGTGAAGAGGTTGATATCTGGCAACTTGAGGATAACGGTGATGCGATCAGAACCGTAGGATCCATCCGCTCTGTGGACCTCCTTTCCACCTTTGCGAGCGGGCATTTCTTCCTCTGCTATGAAGTCAAAGCGTCGATGCAAAGTGCCTCTAGCAGCTATACTCTACCGGTGACCCGCGATGGCAAACTCATTGGCATCCTTGCAAGCTACAATTCCAAGGACCAGATCTGTGATGTCGTTTCTCCAGATATACTGAACCAATTCCTTAAGGATGTCAGTGATGGCACACATGAAGGGTTTCCCTCTCTCGGGATCGCCACAGTACTCACTGAAGATCCACAGTTCAGGAAATGGCTTGGACTGAGCGAGGAGCAGGGGGGCATTTATGTGAGCCGTGTTCTCCCGGGAAGCGGTGCTGCGGAAAGTGGCCTTCAGGAAGGAGATGTTCTTCTCACCCTTGATGGCCACGCCATTGATCGCCGGGGCTACTACGAGGATTCGTCCTATGGCCGCCTTTCGTGGAGCCACCTCGTCCGTGGATCCAAGCAAGTGGGTGAAAAGCTGGCTCTGGTAATCATGCGCGACGGAAAGGAAAAGAATCTTGAGGCTACCCTGAGGCGGCCACCTGACAGCCTGATCCCAAGCCACATGTATGACAAAGCCCCTCCTTACCTCATAAAGGGAGGGTTGGTTTTTCAGGAGCTTACCCGCTCGTATCTGGAAGCCTATGGAAAGGAATGGAGGAGCCGGGCCCCTCTAGACCTGCTTGACGCACTCAACAACCCTGAGGATTACGAAGAGGGAAGGTCTCGTCTCGTGTTCCTGAGTCGAGTGATTCGAACGCCAGCTACTATTGGTTACGATCAAGTGAGTAATCGTATTGTCACCGAAGCAAATGGGCAGCAGATCACAGACATGGAATCTCTCGTATCTGCCCTGAAGACCGCGAAGGATGGCGTGCACTCCATTCGGATAGATGACGTCCCCTACGTCATCTATCTCGACCCCAAGGCGAGTGACAGCGTCGACAGGACCCTTCTTCAACGAGGCTTACCAGCACTCGAACGACTTCCCTGACCCCTGACTGCTCCAACCCGACGGGTTACCGGCTGAGCCCCTCTTGAGAGAGGATCTTGACCCCTGCCCGGTGGAGAACTGACTGAGAAAACTCTACGTCCTCCACATGCAGGGCGACTAAAGTCAGGCCCTCCGGGTGAGGTAGCAGGGTGTAGGCAAAGTCCAGATTGGTCTCCGCTGCCCGTAGTTCTCGAAGACATTTCTGGAACTCCTCCACTGGGTGCCGCAGAGCGACAACCAGGAGATCCGCAGTTGTATGCGGAATTCCTTTCTCCAAAAAAACCTGCTGTGCGGTATCTGGATCACTGGTAACGATCCTCGCTACCGTCGCGTCGCGGGAATCCTGCACACTAAACCCCAGAAGCTCGACCCGGGCTTGCTTCAGGAGCTGAATCAGGGCCTCGAGAGAGCCCGCGCGATTCTGAAGGAACACCGCAAATTGCTGTACGGGTCCGCCCATTGGCGCAGTCGCATCGGAAGAATCACCCATGACCCGATGTTAGATCACAAATTTTGACCCTCCTCAATCGCTATTGCGTCTACTCGTCCACGGTCCTGATTGAACATACTACACATCGCCCCTCCACAATCTCCCAACCGACATCCAACTCATAGATCCTGAAAAAATACGTTCTGGTCTCTTTTTCGTGAAAGGCAGGGCGGGCATCGAGGGAGAGAGTTTCCAGCACGACCTGCTGTTTCTCGTCAGGGAGAGCCTCAAAGACCTCGCGGACTTCCTCCGCGATCTGGACAGGCCACCTTTCCGGTGCCTCGGGAGCAATCTTTGACCACGCTTCCTCAATCATATCCGCGTAGGGAAGGTAGGGCTTCACATCGAGCACCGGAGTTCCATGAATCAAGTCGACTCCAGAAAGCAGGAGAGCCATTTCTCCCTGCTCGTCTGTCTCAACACCATGCAGCCTGCAGGCAGACATTCCAATCCGGTTTGGACGGTAGGGGGAACGGCTCGCAAAAACCCCAAGTTTCTGGTTCCCGCCGAGTCTGGGAGGGCGGACACTGAGGCGAACATCCTTCTCTCGGACCTTATCAAAGAGGAAGAGGATCCAAACGTGAGAGCACTCTTCAATCCCCCGAAAAGCCTCTTCTTTACGGAAGGCCGGATCGAGCACGAGCTTACCCCTAACCGACGGCACCAACCCTGCCTGCCTGGGGACCCCGAATTTATCCTTGTATGGGGTCTTAATTCTCCCAATTGGACGGAGCTGGAAGCATTCCATGGTCTGGTATCGGGCCCTATCTGCTTTCTTGGCACCGTGAAGACGAAACTTCGCCTCAGCAGTAGTCGCCTCTACTTAAGAACCTTAAGGCGAATATCCTTGAAGTGGACAATCATTCCGGGGTCATGAAGTTGAAGCTGGATCATACCGCTCCGTAGTCTCTTAGCCTCAGGAAGGTGCTCAACAAACTTTGCCGAGGGCTTTCCGTTGAGGAAAAACTGAAAACTGTTCCCCTTGGCGATAACATGCAGCTCATTCCACCCCCCCTTATTAAGGTCCTCCACGGTAACCGCATTTTTCAGGGGAGTAATGGCAGGCTTATCATTCTTATCGATCACAAGGTTATCCCCCCTGAAGCAACGATGCTCCCTCCGTCCTGGAGTGTGGAAATCCCAGGCTCCCAGAACCTTCCCTCCGATACCCACGTGCCCGATATCTGCGTGGTATCCCTCAAACTTGCGGCGCCCTGTCTTATCAATTCGTGCCCGAATGTTGACCCCGCTGTTTCCATTTCCCGGGAACCGGTAAAGAAACTTTAACTCAAAATCTGCAATATTCTTGTCCTTACTGTAGACTAGGTATCCGCGGCCTTTGTCCCCTTCTCCAACGATGATGCCATCTTGAACGCTCCATGCCTGCTGCTCCACCTTGGGCATCTCCTCCCACCCCTTAAGGCTCTTACCGTCAAAAATATGTTGGAAGCCGGATTCTTTTCCCTTCGTTTGCTCCTCGGCAAGGGCGGCCCCCGGGAGGACACACAATATAAGGCTGACTACGGTAAGCATTCTCTTTTGCATGGCAGATAGGTGATGACACACCCTCCCCACCGCGTGTCAAGTGTATCAGCAAAGGCTGTCGTATTCTGGGCCTGTCCCGTCTTATGGGAACGAGGCAGCCTCCCGGGCTCAGGATCTCTCCGAACTCCTGATTCAAATAATGGCCGCCAACGGCTTCGTTCTACCGCTTTACCAATAGCCCGGCCCTCAAGAACAGCATCAGCCAGCCTCCTAGAAAAGCGAGACCCCCAACGGGGGTGATCATCCCGAGCTTAGTGAAATTTGTCAGCGATAGCGCATAAAGCGAACCCGAGAAAATGAGAATCCCGAGAGTAAACCATATCCACACCCCGCGTGGCGGGACGCGAAAGAGGCCCACCACAAGAAGGCCGATACCATGAAACAGGTGATAGAGAACGGCCGTATCCCAGGTTTCGACCCGTTCATTTTCTTTCAGCAGGTCCTCGAGGCCATGAGCTCCGAAAGCTCCGAGCGCAACTCCGAGAAAAATAATGACAGCACCGAGGCGGATTATAGCAACTTGATTCAACATAACGGGGAAAGAGGGAGGAAATGAGTGATCAGTCACCATCTGAGCTCCTCCGCAGCCAAATCCTACCGGTTTACCTCCTTGGAAGGCCAACATTTTGGAGACAGTCGCACCTTTCCTCTCGAGGACTAATGGTAAAAAAAACGCCCGGCTCCTTCTTTCGAAGAAGCCGGGCAAATAACTGGCAACGACCTACTCTCGCAGGGCCTTTCGCCCAACTACCATCGGCGCAGTAACGTTTCACTTCCGGGTTCGGAATGGGACCGGGTGGTTCCATTACGCTGTGGTCACCAGAGGCCGGGCGTCGTGTGGGCATTCACCCGACACACGGCCCCTGATCACCAAAGTCAGGCCGCTCCCTGACATCCATGTGAAGAATTCAAACAAAAGTTCTGCGTCTCGATCTCTTTGACCTAGTCCGTCTTGGTCCTTGAAATTCCCGATCTCGAGAGAGAGGAATCAAGCCAATCGGATGATTAGTACTGGTGAGCTTAATGCATTACTGCACTTACACCGCCAGCCTATCAACGTGGTGGTCTACCACGATCCTCAGGGAGAATTTATCTTGGGAGGAGCTTGGCGCTTAGATGCTTTCAGCGCTTATCTCTTCCGCACTTAGCTACCCAGCAATGCTCTTGACAGAACAACTGGAACACCAGAGGTGCGTCACTTTCGGTCCTCTCGTACTAGAAAGTGAACCCCTCAATTCTCCTACGCCCACAGAGGATAGAGG
>DFWB01000207.1:4421-4555 GCA_002380675.1 Akkermansiaceae bacterium UBA4145 | reverse complement strand
GACTTCGATGCAACTACTCCTCGATGGCCTGAGCTGGAGGGGTCAGGGAAAAAATGGTCTCAGAGGTTAGTCGACTGGTGGCACAACATTCGGGAGGACGCTCTTATCTGGAGGACCTCACCGGGGAATGCCGG
>DFWB01000207.1:3636-4058 GCA_002380675.1 Akkermansiaceae bacterium UBA4145 | reverse complement strand
ATGGTGGTCTACCTCACCATGCGCCTGTGGAAGGATCGAACACGTCAGGATGGTGATTCCGGGTATCGTTGGAAGGGAGAAACAAGGCATACTGCTCTCCATGAATTGATCCCCCCAGCAGAGAAACTTCTAGGGCCACGGGGTGAGGGCCGGACATTCAGTGAGTGGATTCTCGGCCTGCTGAGGTTTTCCCCCGGCCTCGCTCCCGACTTGCACCGAGCTTTGGGCTTTTATTGGAGAGCACGTTTTGATCCTACAGGACTCTCGCAGGATGAGACCGCAAAATTCGAAGAGCTGGTTGAAGAGATAAGGAGGCATCTAAGCACGGAAAATGGCTTATCTGCTGAGGGCGAAAGCGTGATTTCGAGCGGATAAACAAAGCCACAGGGAGGAGCGGATTTCTGGTCGGGGTGACAGGATTT
>DFWB01000207.1:0-3252 GCA_002380675.1 Akkermansiaceae bacterium UBA4145 | reverse complement strand
TGTGGGGCGCGAAGGATAGGGATTATCCGGAGGAGCGTAAGGAGAAACCCTTCTGCCGGCAGATCTTTGCTTCAGGGAGGTCAAAGGTGATTGCCACGGCCTATTTTAAGGGATGTATTGGTTGTGCGGTTTCCATCCGTCCGTCAAATTCCGCTACGGAGATGCAATTAATTTGCATTTGATCTTGGCCCATTACTGATGGTAAGGAGTCCTCAGTGGAACACGTTCGCAATACTCCTTTTTCCCTTTCCTGGTCATTTTGGCCGATTGGCGGGGATCGTATCGGGGTTTTTGCCTCCGTGCTGTGCGCGATTCACTGTGCGGCAACCCCCTTCCTGTTACTGTTTCTCCCGGTATTCGGGAAAGTATGGGCGCATCCTGCTTCGCACTGGATCATGGCTCTCCTTGTGGTTCCGCTTGCGGGAGTGACTGTAGCTACAGGGTACAAACGGCATCGAAGAAGGTGGGTCATTGCCAGTGGAGTGCTGGGGATCGGATTCGTCCTTTTGGGGGCCGCCGCACCAGGTTTTGAATCGAACTCAGGACAGGATACCAATACTTTTTCTGTCGCAGGGGGGCCACAGAGCGGCCCGGAAGGTGCTGCAGATGATTCCGAGATCTGCGCAAGTCTGTCCGAATGCGAGGAGAGTGCTGGTGAGGAGTCTTCGGAGTGTGTGCAAATGGCCTCCACGGAGGGTGATTCGGACTCAGCTGCGGGAGAATGCGTTGATGCGTGTTGCCCTTCTATTCAGGCAACCGCAGAAGGAGGGTGGAAACTCCATATTCCTCTGGCGAGTATCCTGACGACGATCGGGGGGCTTTTCCTGATCGCTACGCACATTGGCAACCTTTGCCGGTGTGCCTGTTGCGACGCAGAGAAAGCGGTTGCTTGAAGTAACCGTCGTTTGTATTGCTCTCCACATCATGAAAGACGATTGGCAATTTGCCCCACGCAGCAGCGTCGAGCAGGTAGAGGAGGGAGATGTTCTTGCTCCGAAGTTCGACGAGCACGGCTTGATGCCCTGTATCACTCGTCATGTCACGACTGGTGAGATCCTGATGTTTGCCTTTATGAACGAAGAGGCGCTGAGGCTCTCTATCGATACCCGGCAGGCTCATTACTGGTCACGATCAAGGCAGAAACTCTGGAAGAAAGGGGAGACGTCTGGGATGCGTCAGAATATCCAGCGAATCCTGATCGATGATGATCAGGACTGCCTTGTTCTGGAGGTAGCTCTGACCAGCCCGGATGCTGGAGGCGAAGAGGCGTCCTGCCACGTTGGCTATCGGAGCTGTTTCTATCGGGAGATCGTTGAGGAACAGGAGGGTCCAGCTCTCCGTTTTATCGAATCTGAAAAGTCTTTTGATCCCGAGGCCGTCTACGGGGATACGCCCAATCCGACGCAGCTCTGATCTTGGCGAGGCATGCCTTCTCCCAGACCGCTTCTGCTCGTCGCTGGGTTCCTTGGAGCCGGGAAGACAAGCTTGATCCGGTCTTTGCTCGCTAAGTTCCAGCGTAGAGGAATCAAAGCGGACGTGATCCTTAACGATATAGCTAATGCGAATATTGATGCCGCAAGTATCAACTCTGACCATGCTGCGAGCATCTCACCGCTTGCAGCCAGCTGTGCCTGCTGTGAAAGCCTCGAGGAGTTAGTTTCGCTCTGCCGGACTGCGGCCGAGGGGAAGGGTGATTTGCTACTGATTGAATTGAATGGTACGGCTGATCCACTCGGCTTGCTTGAATCCTTCGCGCTGCTCCGGGAGGAGTTGCCTTTCTCTCCCATGGTCCACGTATGTGTGATAGATGCCCGGCACTGGGGTAAGCGAGGCGAGCTTACCCCGCTGGAAGAGCGCCAGATGACCGGTGCTGGGCTCTATCTTCTATCGCATGAAGACCTGGTCTCGAAAACTGAGACTGATACAGTCGGGGCAGTCGTCAGAGAAAATTTCCCGGACTCACGACAGACGGATGTCAATCAGCTGGCCGAGGCCCTCATTTCAGTAGCTCTTGAGACCACGGCGAATGGTGTTTCGGTCTCTTCCCCAAAACCTCAGCCTCTCCCCGCTGGACGTAGTCACGATCACGTCCACCTGCTTTCGCATCAAGTTCGAGGATGCGAGATTCCCCTGCCACCCAAAGTGCGCCGAGCGGGTATTGAGCATTTGCTAAGGAATCTGCCCGGCGGGGTGCTGCGAGCCAAGGCTTTGGTCAAGACCGTCGAGGACCCGGGCAACCGGTGGCTCTTTGAAAGATGTGGCCGTGAGGTGTCTCCCTCTCCTATTCCTGTTCCCGGCACACCGAGTGTCTCTTCCTCCCTCCTTTGTATGGGGCTGGATTTAGATTTAGCAGCAATCAGGCTGCTGGTTTCCGAAGAGTTTGGGTATATCCCGGGAGCGAGCGATTAAATCTTGAAGGAAGAACCTTTTGAATCACCTTGAGCATTAGGAAGTTCTTAGATGATCACGTATACCTACGAGACCATTCCAGCCGATTCTTCAGAGGATCGTGAGCGTTTTGAGTGGCGGCAAAGCATCCACGAGCCTGCACTGGATGTTCATCCCGAAACCGGGGTGCCTGTCCGCCGGGTGATCACCGGAGGAGTTGGATATTTATCCTCTGGAGGAGACTCTGCGGGCCGAAGTTGCTGTCGAGGTTCCTGTGGGTGCTAGAGCCGGCAGAGGTTCTCCTGAACCTCTGCAAGCATCCAGGTGAGATCGATTCGCCGAAAGCGCTCAAGGGCGGGGCTCTTGGATGCTATCAATGATCTTTTGCGAGTCGAAGGACTCGACGCCGGATTCATGGAGGACGATGGTGTAAGCCAGCTTGAATTGCTGCCCCTTTTTCACATTCGTTGTGATGTAAGGCTCACGCCGTTCGTCTGGTTGCTTCTGGAAGGGGTTTGAGGCGAGTAGGCCATAGTCGCGGCTGTGGGACCAGCTCCTGCGCGAATTTTCCGGATGAGGAATCACCATGATTCCGGCTCGTTTTCCTTTCACTACACCGGAGTAATCGATCCAGCGAAAGTTTCGGCCCCATGTGCCAGTTCCGTTCTCTTCTCCTCGGTTATTGAGAATTCGACCGTTGCCTCCCTTGACTCGGAGGGGGCTAGCTATGCGGAGGGCAAGTCCACTCTCTTCCTGGTCTCCAAAAAGGAAATCTCGATCATCGTTATAGAAGGTTGCTTTCCACGTGATTTCTATGCCGGCTGGGATACGACGAAAGCGGTAGCTCGTGTCCTGCAGGCAAAC
>DFWB01000278.1:25258-26406 GCA_002380675.1 Akkermansiaceae bacterium UBA4145 | reverse complement strand
GACCTTTCCCTTCGGAACCAGCGGAGCGAGACGAAAAGTGTAGTAGCCTGAACCGGCTCCTATGTCCGCAATCACATCGGTAGGTTTGAGGTTCAGAGCGGCTATGGCTTTGCTGGGTGCTTCCTCCTCCTCACGATTACCTCGCTCCAGCCAGCGGATGGCCTGGTGCCCCATCACGTAGGAGATTTCTCTTCCCATGTAGTATTTGCCGGTTCCATCGAAGGTCTTGCGCCCTTGTGAGTAGTGACTGGGCCAGGCCGTCTTACCTTTGCTTTTCGGCTTATCTGCACCGGTTTCCCCGAGAGAGACAAAAGGCAGAAGGAGACTAAAGAATATGACAGGGAATCGAGCCATTGTGACAGATAGGTTCAGGTTTCATGGATAAAGTTCGGCCTTCCCAGGGCTTGGCGCAATCAGAAAGCTCAACACGAGCGCCAACAGAAAGAGAAAGAGAGGGAGTGGATACAGTCGCCATAATAAGGGTTTTTTGAGAATAAAGTCTCCCGGGAGGGCAACTTCGGTGGGATTTCGGGGTTTCCTCCGAGACGAATTTCCGTTTGGCCTGTATCATGAACCTTGCCCCTCTGCTTTCCTGTCTCTTGCTTTGTTGTCTGTCTCCTGCACTTACAGCCCAGGAAAATCCTTCCAATCGTGGAGGAAATGGTCCGGGTGATGAACCAAGGGGCGAGCGCGGACCGCGGCGAGGTCCGGAACAATTCCTGCGGAGGCTTCCTGTAGTGCAAGCTCTGGACAGCGACGGGGACCTCATTATCAGCGAGGAAGAATTGAAAGACGCGCCTGCGAAGCTGAAAACTCTTGATAAGAACAAGGACCAGATTCTCGAAGGGGAAGAAATCCTGCCTCCACCCCCGGAGGGTCGAGAACCCCGGGGAGGGGGGGAAGGCCGGGGCCCTGGTAACGGGGAAGGACCAGGAGGAGATGGATTCCTGATGCGTCTTCCGCTGATGTCGGCCCTCGACCAAGACAGGGATGGGAAGATCTCTGCTGAAGAGCAGGAGAAGGCCTCCGGCGCCCTCGCTAAGCTGGATACAAATAGTGATGGAAGGATTGAAATAAGAGAGCTAGCACCTCCTCGTCCTCCCCGCGGAGGACGAGGTCCCGGAGGACGAGGTCCCGGGGGACGAGGT
>DFWB01000278.1:14996-24922 GCA_002380675.1 Akkermansiaceae bacterium UBA4145 | reverse complement strand
GGTCCGGGATTTGGGCCACAGCCCCAAAACGTGGAGCGACAGTCCCCGGATGAGATCGAGATAGAAGATGGGGCGGCCACTATTCCAGACCGTAAATCTTTCGAAACACTCAGCTATCAGGGGGAAGAGGTCATGATTGATACCCACCTCGCGGGAAATCAGTTCGTCAAATTTCAGATTGAAGGTGCGGATGGAGAAAATCCGGAACTCTATTTCATTAATACCAAGGCACATCGAGCCCATATGAGATTCATGTCGGCGGTTGGGCTTCCACGGGCCCGTCCCGGGGAAGGAGCGCAGATGAGGGGAGTGCTCGTTTATCGCCCGAGGTTGAAGGGGTCGAACGGTGACAGGGGTCTTTACACTTTTGAGTTTAACCCCAACGACCGCTACCCCTACGAAACAATTAAGAAAGCGTATGAGTTGCTTATCGGGAAGAGTGCCGAGCTTAGAGGCAGACTGGGTTACTATCCGATGCCTGCTGCTCTGATCCGCTATCACGAGGAAAAAGACCTCTATGATGACGCGCCATTCCGCGTCTATCTGGATGAGGACCTCTTTGGTGATATTGACTACCTTCCCCTTAACCCGGGAGAAAGTTTTGGGCGGCTGAGAATTATGAAGCTGGATGAGTATCCACGGCCTCGCGAGATTGTTCTTTATAGATCTCTTCCGAACGAGATGCCTCGCAGTGCGGGGATTATCACTGAAGTTCGACAGACTCCGCTTTCGCATGTCAATCTGCGGGCGATTCAGGACAAGGTGCCAAATGCGTTCATCGCAGAGGCGGCTCAAATGAAGCAGGTCAGCTCATTGGAAGGTAAATACGTCTATTATAAGGTTGAGGCTGGGGGATTCACTCTCCGCGAGGCCAAGGATGAGGAGGTGGAGGCCCATTTCGCGAAACTTCGTCCAGTAAAGCCGCAGAAGCCTTCGCGTGATCTGGAGGAAACTCGGATTCGCGCACTGGACGATATCGGTTTCGGGGATTGGAAAAGCGTCGGTGTAAAAGCGGCGAATCTTGCGGCAATGAGTTCCTTTGAGCTTTCAGAGGGAGTCATTCCGCAGGGGTTTGCCGTGCCGTTTCATTTTTATCATACCTTCATGAATCATAATGGGTTTTATGAAAAGGTAGCGGAGCTTTTTTCAGAACACGAAAAGGGTGGTGATTCAGAGACGCTTCGGAAGGCGTTGAGCGATTTTCGAAGATTGATTCGAGATGGCGATTTTCCCGATGATCTGCGGGAGAGGCTCGCCAAAATACATGCTTCGTTTCCGGAAGGAACCTCCCTGCGCTGCCGCTCAAGTACGAATAATGAAGACCTGCCCGGATTTAGCGGGGCAGGACTCTATGACTCCTGTACGCATCGAGTCGACGAGGGGCATCTCGCGAATTCCATCAAGCAGGTCTTCGCTAGCTTGTGGAATTTTCGGGCAGTACAGGAGAGGGAATTCTATAGGATTGATCATATGCTTACTGCTATGGGTGTACTGATTCACCCCAATTATGATGAGGAAGAGGCCAACGGAGTGGCCGTAACGACGGACATTCTCTATCGCACGGAAGGAACCTACTACCTGAATACTCAGGTGGGAGAGGACCTCGTCACGAATCCGGAGGAAGACTCCATTCCAGAGGAGCTGCTCCTCGACTGGTTTGATGCAGGGAAGACTAAGGTCATGCGCCGTTCCAATCACGCCAAGGGTGGGCTTATTCTCAGCGCGAAGCATCTGGAGCAACTTCGCGAAGGGCTTGGAATTATTCATAACCGTTTTGCGAAACTTTATGGCTACTCATACGAGGCCAAGGACTTTGCGATGGAATTGGAATTTAAGGTTACAAGAGAAGGAAAACTCAGCATCAAGCAGGCTCGGCCATGGATTTTCTCGGAGTAAGCCTTTCTTCGTTTGCGTCCGCTGGAACGCAGGGAACTGAGCATAGAATAGAGCCTGCCCATAGACCTCTTGCTATCTGACTTAATTTCCATCACGCTGGGGGGCCGTAGCATTCAGAGGCCTTCTAAGGGGCCAGAATTCGATGAGAGTCACCCGGATATTTTTCTCAACCATTCTTGTGGTCGCGCTCAGTGGCACGTGGTCAAAGGCGCAGGAGAAAGGCGCGCGCGCGGATATATTAGAGATCCCCATGGCTCCGCCTGGAGCAGGTGCTCGTTCAGGGTTTCTCGGAGTGAGCGCTGAGGAGCTCACCGCGGCGGAGGTGGAAAAGCTGGGAATCGCCGGAGGTCTTCGCCTCACGGAAGTTGAGGATGACAGTCCAGCGAATAAAGCAGGTGTTGCGATCGGAGATATTGTCCTGAGGGTCGAGGGAGACGAAATTGGCGGCGTGCTTCAGTTTCGCAATGTGATTACCGGTTATCGGGAGGGCGAGGTCGTGAGGCTCAGGCTGATCCAGAAGGGAGAGCAGGTGGAGAAGAGAGTGACCTTGGGGAAACGTCCCCCCCTGCCAATGGTGGTCATCCCGCCCGAGGCGATTGAGCAAAGAGGGCCCAAAGTTTTCCCCGACGCTCGGATAGCTGACCCACGGTTTCAACGCTTCGGTCTGGGAGAGGACGGCCAGCGTTTCAAGATGCGGGACAACGATGGGACAGTTGAAGTTGTCGGTGCCCCAGAAGCGCGAGAGGCCACAGTGTGGGACATGTCGAACAAGGTCGCCTTCGAAGGTCCATGGGTGACGCCACAGGACAAGGCGGTTCCCTCCGCAAAAACCCGGCAGCGGATCGAAAGGGTTGAAAAAACATTTGCTCTTAGATTGCGGGGTCCCAAGGCCTTTTTACCGCCGCGGCGCCCTGATCCAGCACCTCGTGTTCCGGCAATTCCCCCGAAGCTGAAAAATGCACCCAAGTCGGAGCTCCCTGAGCCGGAACGAGGCAAATGAGTTCGATCATAGTAGGTATTCAACGGAGTTTCACAAAGGTAAGAATCTCTGGGTCCTGAAGGCATTTTCTCATCAGGGCACCCTGATAAAGTGCAAGGTTGGCAAGCGCATCGGCATTGGATAGACCATCGGCGAGTTTCACCTGACCAACCGGAATTTCATGCGTTATGCCATTTTCTCGGATGTCCATGCCAACTGGCAGGCGTGGGAGGCGGTGCTTGCAGATATCGCGCAGCAGGGCGTGGATACTCTGGTCTGCCTCGGTGATGTAGTTGGTTACGGGCCGAAGCCTCTTGAGGTGCTCGCAGGGGTCAGGGCTGTAACCGCTAATTTCGTTCTGGGGAATCACGATGCGGCAGCCTGTGGTCGACTCGATCCCTCGATCTTTAACGATCGCGCGCGGGTTGTTATCGAATGGACAAGGGAGCAGCTCGATAATGACGCCCTACAATTTCTCGGGCAGGTGCCCCTCCAGATGAATGGCCCGGACGTCTACTTCGTTCATGCCGAGGTAGTACAGCCCGGGGAGTTCGGCTACGTGGAGGGGGTTTCATCCGCGAAGGCCAATCTGGAGGCAATGGTCGAGTCCCTCGGGTTCATTGGTCACACCCATCTGCCGCTTGCGTATTCGATGTCAAAGCGAGGTGGAGCAGTAACGCAGTTGGCTCCGAAGGATTTTCAGCTGGAGCGAGGACAGCGCTATCTTGTCAACGTGGGGTCTGTTGGTGAACCCCGGACCACAGACGTTAGAGCCAGCTATGTCATCTATGATGACGCAACCCAAACAGTTTTCTTTCGCAGGGTAGCTTTTGACGTAGAAGCCTACAAGAGAGACCTCCAGCAGGCCGGCCTAGAGATTCTCCCATACTTCGTGCAGGTCGTTGATGCTGGGAAGGCGGCAGATGCTCCCGGTCCTGCGGCAGCGCCACAGCTTGCCCTCGCGCATCTTCCGAAGGTTGGGGAGGTCGTGGCCGGAGGCCAGGGACACTTAGTCATGGGAATGCCCGGAACGGGAGGGCGTCCGGCGACAGGTATAGGGAGCTCGGTTTCACAGCCCAAGTCCAGCCTCCCTTGGGTTCTGAGCATCGCTGCCCTTGTCACTATCCTGATTGGGATCATCGCTATCGGTATGATGCAGGGCGAAGAGGGTGATGCAGGAGTCGAAGGAGAGACGATACCCCAGAGTCCTGAAAGAGTTCTGACGAATACGGCTCCCACGAAAGAGGTTGAGCGAGTGGATACGGTGCAGGGTCCGATTAGAGATTTGATCGTTCAACGATTCGGGAAAAATTTTAGAAGTCTTGCAGAGCTTCGGTCAGAGGCTGGTGAATTGAATTCAGGCAAGCCAATGCCAGAGGGCATGCTGGATCTCGGAGCTGCAGGTAACGAGCCTTCGGGACTGGTGTGGGAGGGTTACTTGCGTGTTCCAGAGAGAGGATTCTACAAGTTCTCTCTTGAGGCTTCGTCTGGTGCAGCTCTCCTTATCTACGGGGAAGAGCAGGTCTCCTCGATTTCAGGATCGCAAGAATCAGCCCGAGTTCTTTGTAGAAAGGGCCATGCACCATTCCGTGTAGAATATTTTCAGCAGGGCGGGGAGCAGAGCCCGGGGCTTAGTCTGACTTGGTCTGGTCCCGGGTTGGGCGGCACGCTTTCTCTGGTGCGCGAGGTGGGCAGTAGTGGAGCGGCGATTGCAGGGAGCCCCTCGCCAGGGGATTCCGAGTCTACCCCGACGGATCCGACAGCGCCCGGCAGCACTACTGAAGAGCAGCTGGATCGAAAGGCTCCGGAAAGTATGAGTGAGGGCCTGACCGCCTACTGGCCTCTCGATCGCCGGGCCTCCACAGCCCTATCGCGTTTTACGGTGACGGAGCGGGGAGTCGAGGAGAAGCTCATCATGAAAGGTCAGCCCTTGCGTTACCTTCGGCCGGCTGCTGACCCGGGAGCGCTGAAGTGGGAGAGGCCTGGGTTTGACGACTCAAACGGCTGGCTTGATGGGAGCAATGGCATTGGCTATGAGGATGTTCCGGGAGCGTTCAAAGAGCTCCTTGAGACTCGGATTGAAACAGCAAAGGGGCAGCACCCACATAGTCTCTATCTGCGAATTCCGTTCGAGGTAAAGGACCCAAAGGCCTACGAACAACTTGCGCTTTATATTTATTACGACGATGGATTTAAGGCCTACCTGAACGGTTCGGAACTGGGCAGCAGGAATGCGCCCTTCCCTTTCCTATGGAACTCCGGGTCCGCGAAGAAGAGGAACGATAGTGACGCGGTCAAAGCAGAGGCAATCAGGCTCAGTGCGCGACGGGTCAGCCAACTAGTGAAGGGGACTAATGTTTTGGCAATTCATGCCCTTAATGACGGGGAGAAGAGTAAGCCCAATGCAACAAATACCGGTTGTGCGAGCACCGACATGCTCATTCTTGCTCAGCTCGTCGGCTTACGCAAAGACGATGAATTGCCCGAGGAGTCGGTTAGAAGGGAGCCAAGCAAACATGAGTTGCCGATCGAAGACGCCATGATCAAGGGAGAGGTGAAGGTGGTAGACAAGGGCAGATTCGGGGAGGCCCATGAATTTGGTGGAGGCAGCCTCGATATCGGAAGCAAGAATGAGTTCGCGATCGCGGACCAATCCTTTACGGCGAGTCTTTGGTTCACTAGAAATCCCGGGTCCACCGACGGCCAGGCAAGGAGATTGATCTCCGCGGGTGCCGGTTCGGATCAGAAGGCGGGTTGGGCGCTTTGGCTTCAGAAGGATGGCACGGGGCTGACCTTTCGCGTTAGTGATGGTGATTCTGGCTCGGACCTTACGGCCAAATACGAAAGCCTCGTGAACGGAGAGTGGCACCACGTGGCGGTTGTTGTTGAACGAGATAGTAGCAGGATTCAGGTATTCATCGATGGAGCGTTGGCAGCGGAGAAGGGTGCTGCGGCCCTGCTTGAGGGGAAGACCATCGGAGCTTCCTCGGGGCTTTGCATCGGGCGCAACTCTGATGATCAACAGCATCATTCTGGTAAGATTGATGACGTTGCGCTTTGGCGTCGGGCCCTGTTACCGGAGGAAATCGAAAGAATTTTCCAATCGGAGAAATCGGCCGGAGAGCTCTTTGAATTGGATCCGCTGGATTAAAAATACAGGTTAATCCCGAGGAGCCTTATCGGCGGCGGTAGGCCCAGAGATGGCCAGTTCCGCGGATATAAATCGTATCATGGTCCAGAGCCGGGGAAACGGATGCGGACTCAGGCAGCTGAAAACGATGTGCCATCTCGAACTTGCTGCCAGCTTTCACCACGGAGAGAGTTCCCTGGTCGGAGAGCAGGTAGAGATGTCCATTAGCCGCAACCGGGGATGCACTATATTGCCCTGTTCCTCCAAGACGTCCACGGTGGCTGAGTTTACCTGTCTCTGGGTCTACCGCAGCAAGTGTTCCCCCATTTCGAACCATGTAGATTCGGTCACGATAGAAAAGAGGAGAGGGAATCTCTGGTACACTGCGGTTGAGTTCCCAGGCGATATGTTCTTTCCCGAGCTCGCCCCGTCCTCCCGGGGTAATAGCCATGAGAATCGGCCTTCCCGGGCGGTTCGTGATATGGGCAGACAACTCCTGCTCCGTCCACAGGTTGTCGCGGTTCTTGTCGGCCCACCCGAAGATTCCCTGTTGACGCTCGCGCCGGCGTGCCGGGTCAGAGGGCAGAGGAATACCCCATCCCGGGTGTCCCAGAGGCAGCTCAGGTCGCAGAGGCCACGTGAAATTTTCGGTAATCTCGTCCCTGCCAACTTTGCCATCCTTATTCTTGTCGAATTTCAACATGGAGTCCCAGAAGGGCTTGGGGTCGATCTCGGCGTCGGATACCCCACCAAGTTGCGCAGAAGAAATGTAGATTCGGTCTCTGCCCTGGACCGGAATGGCGATGGTCTCGCGTGAGAAGCCTTTTGCGAACCATTTTTCCTGACCGGTCAGGGGGTTGTAGCCAACGACCCGCCCATGCCCAAGGACCACAAGCTCGTCAGCATCGTTGTGTCTCCAGATTGTCGGAGTCGACCAGCCACTTCGCAGGAAAGGCCGTGCGGTTTCCCATACCAGTTTCCCGTTAGCCCGGCTGAATGCGAGGACCCGGGAACGGCTCACTCTACTGTTCTCGAGATTAGCATCATCATCTGTAACAAGAATGAGAAGGTCTTTATAGGCAATCGGAGATGTAGAGGCTCCATAAAGGCTTTTTGAGGTCTGCAGGGGTTTCTTCCAGACCTCCGTCCCGTCGTGTTGGTAGGCAAGAAGGCCATAAGATCCGAAATAGACGTAGACTTTTTCTTTGTCGACAAGGGCAGAGGGAGAGGCAGGGGTGTTTGCCTTATGAACCTTTTGGAGAGGTCTTTCTGGCGCCGCACGACGCCAGAGTTCCTTGCCGTTTCTGCGATCAAGGGCGATGGTGAAGAGTCGTCCCTCATCGAAAGCCGTAAGAAAAATTCGGTCTCCGGCAATGACAGGGGACGAGAGACCAGCGGGGAGGGCGGCTTTCCAGGCCAAGTCGCCAGGCTGAATCATGACCGGGGGTTTGGACTCCTCCATGACTCCGGAGCCATCTGGGCCCCGGAACTGATTCCAAGTCTTCTTCGTGGTCTCACCACCGTATCCCAGTGAAATCATGAGGATACTGGTCAGGATCAAAATTCTGCTCACCTTGGAATCTTCCCTGTGCTCCGGCAAGGAACCAAGGAGATTTTCGCAGCACTCTCAGGAGACACGTCTCCGTCCTCCCGTAGCAATGCGGGAGATTCTGCTTTTGAGGCAGAATAAGGAAGAGACCCTGTTCGTATGGGATGAAGGCTTTCTACGCGGAGGTTCTACGATTCCAGCGATATTGGCTCATTATAGCTGTCATGCTACTGGGGAAAAAGCTGGCTAGAATGCCGAAGGTTTTTACGGCGTTGCAAGTTTAGGCGTGGAAAGGCCGTTTGAACTTATCCAGACTACAGCCATGGCCTCGAGAAACATTAAATTTATTGTGAGCGGATTTTTTCTCCTCTGCGCCAATTATTGCCCTGCGGTTCCGTGGGCACAGTGGGGGGGGAGCCCAGATAAGAATATGGTTTCCCCTGAGCTGGATTTGCCACTGGAGATTTCCGGAGGCGAGGAGAGGGAGGACCGAGAAGGAGAGATTAACCTTGCGAGTGCCAAGGGATGCAAATGGGTCGTTGCCCTTGGCTCAGAGTCATATGGAACGCCAACTGTGGGCAGTGGAGTGGTTCTGGTGGGAACGAATAACGAGAAGCCAAGAAACCCATCCATTGCAGGGGACCGTGGAGTAGTGATGGCTTTCCGGGAAAAGGACGGGGAGTTTCTCTGGCAGTTGACCGTACCTAAGCTTCCGGGCGGGGATGAGGTAGACTGGGAATACCTTGGGATCTGCTCGTCTACGCTGATTGAAGGAGAGCGGGGGTATGTCATGACCAATCGGGGAGAGGTTGCTTGTCTCGACCTGAAGGGGCTGGCTAATGGGAATCAGGGGATTCAGAGCGAGGGTCAATATATGGCGGGGCCAGGTAAGAAGGCAGCTGATGTGGGGCCTACGGATGCCGATATTTTATGGACTTATGACATGATCAAGGAGCTTGGAGTTGTTCCACATAATATCACGAGTAGCTCCGCTGCCTTGGTGGAGGGAAAGATTGTGGCGACAACTTCGAATGGAATCAATGAAGAGCATGATCATATCCCTTCTCCGAAGGCGCCTGCCTTGATCACGTTGAATGCAATAACTGGAAAGCTTGAGGGTATCGAGCAGGCTGGGATCTCGGCGGCAACAATGCATTGCAATTGGTCTTCACCCTGCATTGGGGAACGGCGTGGTCGCCCTGCGATATTCTTCGGGGGCGGAGATGGCTTCCTGCATGCATTTGATCCTGCAGGGAAAAAGTCAGATGAAGGCAGCCCTGTCCTGCAGGAGGACTGGCGGGTAGATGCCAATCCTCCGGAATATCGGGTTGATGAGGACGGTAAGCCCCGGGACTACCCGTCCTACCGGGGGCCGAGTGAAATTGTGGGAACCCCGGTTTATCATAAGGGAAAGGTGTTCGTGACGGTCGGGCAGGACCCGGAAAATGGAGATGGAGTGGGGATGCTCAGTTGCGTAGATGCAGAAACGGGAAGGCCGGATTGGACCTACAAGAAGATTAATCGCTCTCTCTCAACTCCCTCCGTGAAGGATGGCCTCGTTTACATTGCGGATTTCACCGGTCAGATTCATTGTGTTGATGCCGGCTCCGGTAAGGCGCTTTGGGTTCACGATACGCTGAGTCGAATCTGGGGTTCCACTCTGGTGGCAGACGGCCGGATCTATATTGGGACAGAAGATGGGGAAGTGATTATCCTGAAAGAGGGACGTAATCTTGAAGAGGTTGGAACTGCTGAGTTCTCAGGCCCTATTTATTCCAGCTTGGTGGCGGCCAATGGGACCTTATACGTCCAGACCCAGAACCATCTTTACGCTTTCGGGAAATAATACCGGACCTGCTCACTGGTTGCGCAGGCCATAGAGGGCCTTTTTGGTTCTCACGATGAGCATATCCCCGGAGACTGCGGGAGACCCCATACATCCATCTTCCAGTTCGTTCGTTGAGATGACCTTGAAATTACGCTCAGCGGCAAGAACGGTGCCCTTCCCGTTTTCGTCGAACAGGTAGATCATCTCGCCGGCCATGATGGGAGAGGCTGAGAAGTTTCCCCCAATTCGCTTCTTCCATATTTCGGCACCCGTCCGGGCATCGAGGCAAGCGGCGACTCCCCCATCATCGATCATGAAAAGAAGGTCGCCCCTGATAAGGATGGATGGCTTTTTCGGTGCCGCCTTCGTATATCGCCAAGCCACGTGACTCTCGGTAACGTGACCCTCTCCATCTGGACGAACGGCGAGGAGAATGCCCTTACTGAAGCCCATTGTGGTGTAGACCATCCCAAGGCCTGTAACCGGTCTGCAGGAGGTGGAATGAGTTCCAATCGTCTCCACCCGCCAGAGCTCCTTTCCAGTA
>DFWB01000278.1:0-14605 GCA_002380675.1 Akkermansiaceae bacterium UBA4145 | reverse complement strand
GGGTTTTGACCATTATCGGAGTGCCATAGGCCTTGCGCATATCGCCGTCTCTCTTCGGTTTTCCACTGGCGTCGAGATCGCGGTAATCGACGCTCCGAGGCGTTTTCCAGAGGGTCTTTCCCGTCAGCTTATCGAGTGCCACAACAAATTGATGATCAGCACCGTCGAAGTTGAGGATAAGAGAATCACCATGGAGGATTGGAGAAGAGCCGGCGCCCCGGAAATGATCGCAGGTAAAGTCAGTACGTTTCCAGACAACCTCACCATCGGAAGCCCTGAGGCACGCTGTATAGGGAGAGCCGAAAGTCAGGTATACTAATCCGTCTTCAAGCGCTGGAGTCGGTGAGGCGTAAGAGTTAAAGGCATGACAGAACTGTGGTTTTTCAACCGTCCAAAGCAGCTTATCGTAGAGAACCTTGCCATTGGATTTGTCGAGACAGAGCACCGAGAGTTTCGTGCCCTCGGCATTCGCATTTGTAACCCAGACTCGGTCACCCCAGACCACGGGAGAAGACCAGGCCTTGCCCTGCAAGGGGGTTTTCCAAGCGACATTCTGTCCCTCATCCCATACCGTGGGTAATCCAGCATTTTCGGCTCGCCCATCCTCGCCGGGACCTCGGAACTGGTCCCAGTTCTCAGTCGCGTTGGAGAGGATGCAGAGAGCCGCGAGATGGAGGAGGGTGAGACATGCCTGACGGAAAACCATGGTGAGATCCTCCTCTCCACCTCACTTCTGGTCAAAGGAGAAATACGGCCCTCTTCCTCACTCTCATGGAGTAGTTCGACCCAGTGGGGAAGAAAGCGTTTTCCCCTGCCGGTAGAGTTTCAGGCGTTCCTGTTGCTCCTTCTGCTTGTCTGGCCGCTGGCCGGCCTCCAGAAGTGCAATGACTTTCAAGGTTGTCTGAATTGCTGCAGGAAACTGGTTCGCAGCGGCGTGAGCGGCTGCGAGGGTAGAGAGAAGAGCTGGGTCATCGGTAGCACCCGGAGCCTGCATCATGAATTTTGCGTAACGGAGGGACTCCGCTCCATTCCTTACAGAGGAGTTGCCGGCGGTGGCCAAGAGCCACGAAACTCTGTTCAGGGCCGGAATCTGCTTTGGCGTGTAGTTCAGGCTTGTGAGAAAAGAGGACAGAGCTTCCGCTTCTCGATTTTCTCGAAGAAAAATTTCGCCAAACTGGAAATGTACGGATCCGAGCTGCATGTTTCGTTTTTGTTCTGCCGGAATACCGGGGTTTCCAGGAGGGGCTTCGTACTTCTCCAGAAAGCTGAGCAGGGAGGCACGGGCCTCTTCGAGATAGGCTCCTTCCATGGAGGCTCTCGAAAGAGCCACGGGATCCGCAGGAAAATATTTTTTGGCCCATACTCCCTCGAAGGGAACGGCAGCCTCAAGCGCGGACTGAGGGTTCCTTCCAAGCTTCTCAAGGTCCGACATGATGCGTGATACCTCTACCGGACCTTTATAGATCGCGCTGAGCCACCCTCCCCGGTCGATCAGAAAACTGACTGGTACCGGCATCTGATGATGACGGTAGACAGTCGCTAGAATCGATTGCTGAAGAAGCGAGAGGAGTCGTTCATCCGCCATCCCTCCAGCACCTCGAAAACCAAATTTCTCCAGAGCTCGTGCGGCATCCCTCGGAGTAATCTGTTCATCTGGATTGAGGTGGTCGACGTTCAGGGCGATAACCCTGATACCTTTGGATTCGAGCAAGCTACGGGAACTCTCAAATGCCTCTAGTTCGGAAGCGCAAGGGGTACACCAACTCGCCCAGAGATTGATGAGAACCGCCGTGCTTGAAGTAAGTCGAGTAATGCTTTGTGCCTTGCCCGAGAAATCCTGGTAGCTGAGCTCGGGAATCTTGAGAGGTTGCGAGAGCCGGATGCGAGCGACCTCCGTCGCTTCGGGGAGGCTGATTGGCTTAGCCGGAAGACTGACGGACTCTCTCTTGCCTGCCTCTATCGCTTGCCCACGCTCCTGCGTCAGGATCCAGCGTTTCCCTTCCTCGATCCCTTTAAATTCTTCTTCCGCTCCGCCCGCCCAGCGGACCTTTGCCGCCACAAGACGCTTGTCCGCGGCTCCAAGGCCAAAGTGAATCCACTTACTCGATTGGCTCATCAGGCCATTACCAGCGTGGAGGGTCTTTACCCGGCGCTGGGTAGCGTCAGAGAATATGAGTTCGACCTGCGACCCAATGGCATCCCGTGAACATTTGCTTGCCGGGTTGCCCGCCAGTCTGAAGGAAATCCAGCGGGAGCTCTCCGGAGGAATCTTGTTCTGAAGGAACTGTAGACGAGGAGCGGAGCGGTTGGAGAACCAGAGATCCAGGTCCCCATCGTGGTCCCAATCCGTAAGTGCAAGGCCTCTTCCATCCGAGGGCATTCCAAACCCACTGAGCGTTGAGATGTCGGCGAAGTCACCCTGCCCGGTGTTCAGGAAGGCACAATGCCGCTCCCTCCCGCTGAAGGAGGAGCCATCCCGAATGCGTTGGGCGAGATCGCTGAAAGCTCGAAGGTAGCCCTTGGTTCCCTCGTCTGGACTACTTGTCTCTGGTGCTTGCGACACGACCTGCCGCCAGTAGAAACTTCACAAGTCGTCCGGGTCTCTCTGAGTGATGAATCCATTGGTTACGAGGAGGTCCTCCCATCCATTGTTGTCGAGGTCAGCGAAGAGGGAACTCCATGCCCATCGACCCATGGTGGTGCCGGAGGAAACGCTGACATCCTTGAAGCGGCCCTTGCCAAGGTTCTGGAAAAGTGAATTTCCTCTTGCGTGGCGCTGATAGAGCGCTCGGGTTTCGGCTTTGCCTCCACTCTTGAACTTTTCCTGAAAAGCAATGCGGTTACCGGCCGAGGAGAACATGTTTCCGACGTAGAGGTCGGCCAGTCCGTTGTTGTCAAAGTCGCCCCAGCATGCGGACATGCCGGCTGCGACATCCCGCACTCCGGCCTCCGCAGCTACATCGGTGAAAGTGGGTTTGCCAGATTCCCGGAGAGCATTGCGGTAGAGGTTATTTCCGCCAAAATCATTGGCGACGTAGAGGTCCATATCCCCGTCTTGGTCGTAGTCCTCCCAGCTGGCGGAATACGAGAACTTGCTGTTACCGGGATGCAGACCCGCTTCCTTGGTCACATTGCGGAAGCGCAGGCTTCCCTCGTTCCTCAATAGTTCGTTGCGGCCTCCATTGGTAGCATCATGATAGGGTAGTGGCCTTGCCACAAAGGAGTGGCGATTTGCTCCAGCTCGTTGCACGTAGCAGCTGGCAAAGAGGTCGAGATCTCCATCTTCGTCATAATCCGCCGCCGCCAGAGAATATGGAACTGCAGAAGGAAAGCTTTTTGCGGTTACTGGAGAAAAAGTTCCCGTTCCATCATTTTCAAGGATGAGAACCCCTGAGGCCATTGCGATGGCTGCATCCTGATCCCCGTCATTATCGAAGTCGGCGAACAGTGATCCAAAGCTGTGGTCGAGAAGTCCAAGTCCAGATTCCCGGGATCGATCAAGAGCTGTGCCATCCTGCTGCTGAACGAACAGCCTGTTGGGGAGGCCGCCGCCGTCGCAAAGGTAGATGTCATCAAGTCCGTCATTATTGATGTCGGCGGCAGCGAGTCCGTGCCAGCCCCCAATTTCGATGCCAAGAAGAGTCTCAATCCGGCCTACCCAGTGATCCATTCCATGGACGACCTGAGCCTTCTCCTCAAAGGAGGCAAGTACTGTGCCTGTGGAATCTGCCAAACTTCCTCCACTACCCCGAAGGCACTCCTCATGGCTTGTGACTTTCAGATCCAGAAGGGCAGGAGGGTCATCCTTGGTCCACTGGGCGATCCATCTGGCATTGATCTGCAGTCTTGAATCGGCAATCTGAACATTGAGTGCAGTGGTTGCTGTTTCTCCAGAGAGGTCGACTTTGACGACTTTAATTTCGGCCATTGCCGCTTTATCGTTGCTGAACTTACCGCGGAGATCTTGGAGAGCGACAGAAAGATCCATTGGCTCGCCCTCGGTATTGCTGGCCCGTTGGACATGAAAGGCTTCGCCAGCAGGAAGAGAGTCCATGAGGAATCCGCTCAGGGGGTGGCACGTTCCCGCTGGGGGAGTTGTAATCTTGGCACGGAGAAAGTCCTTGATTTCTTTCAGCTGGAGCCCGGTCGCGGAGGCAAAAACCTCGGTCTCCCACTCCGAGAGCGTTGGGTCAGAATCTGTATTAATTGTTTCCGGCGCTGACCGGGATCCGTTCCAAGCAGGGTCGGGACGTGGCGGCTCTTCTTCCTTCTTTTGACAGGCCGAGGACAGCATTGTCAGGAAGAGCAGACTGGCCAAGCGAGAGGAAGAAAGCATTGGTGAAGAGAACTTTCCAGTAAGGAGAACCTTCCGTCAACTATCTGCCGGAGCTAATCCAATGAGGTTTAGAAGATTCCGCCAAAATATGGAGGAATATGGGAGGAAAGCGGATCGGACTACTGTCCGATCGCAATCCTTACGCGAGTGTATCGGGTCGAGTTGCCGGAAGCAGGAATCTGGTCCCGGATGGTAACAGTTTCTGTTCCATCACCATTATCTCGAGGTTCGCCAACAGTTTCTTCTGAGGGGGTCCAGCTTATCAGATCGTTTGAGAATTGAACTTCGTAGGAGAGATCAAGAGTGCCCTTCTGCCTTCGAAAGGAGAGGGCCAGATAGTCCGCGCCGTCGTGCTCTACCAATGAGGCGCGGTAATTATTACCGGCATCACTGGTGGTCGGGTTGCGACCAAATCCATACTCCATCACGGTATTCAGGGTATCTGCATCAAGATCCACCGACCCTCCAGTGATCGTGGGGTCAGAAACGGACTCCTCGGAAAAATTCTGGTACTTCCACGAGGAGAAAGTGACGGCAAAGAATGAAGAGGAAATGCCGGGATCCCCTCCCTGCTCAAGGCTGACACCCCAATTGGCGGGGCGATCGAAGTCAGTGATCGGAGTGGTGGCTGGATTGCGCGCGACGAGCGAATGCCCTGCGTCGTCGGTGGCATCATACCATGCATCATTGTAGCTGAATTCGAGGATGTTCTCGCCCTCCGCATCCAGAATCTGGAGCTGCTCTCCATCATTACTGAGTTTGCCTGTGTATTCCCCGGCGACATTATCTGTCCCTTGATATCGTAAATTAAAGGCGGTCAGGTTTGCTACCACCAGAATATGCTGGCCCGCTGCGAGGATGGTCTGCGGTGGAAAGGACAGTGAGATTCCCTCCACGAAACTGGCTCCACTGATATCCAGAGGAGTGGATCCTGTATTTGTCAGCTCGACGAATTCGAAGTCCTCTGCCGTGAGGGTGGGATCGATTGCAAGTTCACGTTCTGTTGGCGCTGCAGGAGCAAAAAGGATTTCGGTTATCCTCAGGAAGTCCTGTCCGGGTGTTGGGCTTCCTGGGTAGGAAAGGGTATCAATGACTACTCCCATTTCGTTTTTAAGGGTAAGGGTCTCTCCTCGAGCGGAGAGCTGACCCTCATAGCCGCTGATGAGATAGCGTCTCTCGCCCGCCTTGGGGCTGATGCTTCGCTCTCGAAATCCCCGGGCGTCCCGCGCTACGTTAAGGCGCCCTCGTGCGGGTATGACTGTGCCTGCAGGGAAAGAAAAGGAGATGCCTCCTGAAACCTCCCAATTTGAGCAGTCGATTGCGGTTCGGTTGGGATTCACGAGGAGGAAGTATTCTCCCCTCTGGTCGGGTGAAGCGCCTCTTGCCGCTGGGTTATAGTCGACGGTTCCGAACCTGATGACCGGAGTCTCCGGCTGTCCGGCAGGAATCTCACTCAGCCCGTAGAGCTGATTGCGCCGCCCCGGAATGTGCTCGACCTTGATTCGGTTTGCCGCTTCCCGAAGGGTATTGCGATTGCCCCAAGATCCCCATTTCCTGTAATCGAGATCGGCATCATCGTTTCCTCTCTGAGCGTTGTTATCGTTGGGGTCAATGAGAGCAGTCATCTCATCGACTCTGTCGGGGAGGTAACTGACGGGAGAGGAAGCAGGTCCAATGAGCTGATCCATCAGGGTTCGTACTCGACGCAAGTACATCTGGTTCAGGGTCGTATCGTTGAAGACAAAGGTCTTAAGACGGTTTGAGGCTCCGGCCCGTAGATTATTATTTGTAAAGGTATCATCAAAGTATGCTGGTCCACTGACCCAGTTGCGCCCCAAGCAAAGGTCAATATCCCAAACCAGTGGCCGCCACTCCCCAGTCCCTAGAGTGTCCCGGTAGAGGTAGTAATTCTTGTGACCATGATCTCTGTTGTTCGTGAGATCGAGCGCTGCAAGGTAGTTGATGGTTCCGGGGATATCGATATTGTCGTAGCCATACCGAAGCCTGGCTTCTCCCGACAGGCCGAGCCCGTTTATGAGATCCTGAAGATCACGATTATTTTCATTCTTCCGGGTTTTCTTGTTAATTCCACTGCTTGAGGAATCGAGCCGGTTGTACATCTTGTAGAGGGCTCCTTCAGGGTCCAGTCCCACTCGGTCCAAATACCGGTCATCGCCATCTTCCACCATGTCCGCGACACTGAAGAAGGATCCGTTTTGCTGGATCCGAACCGGAAAAGCAAAGTGTGCGGGCTCTCCCGAGCGGCGGACCATCTCGTAGCCGAGGGTATTCCGTGTTTTTGACTTATCCGCCCAGTTCGTGAGCATGTTGATGTCTTTTACCCGCCCTTCGCCTTCCTGAAAGAGAAAGCGGTTGCTCTTATTGAAATCGAAATCGTAGCTCTTCTTCGGGAACCCCCCCGTCGACTGGCCATGCCGATCTGCTTGGATGTTATCGTAGAATTCCCCGAGGTAGTAGACCGATCCCCGGGAGCCGCTCGTTGTGTTGGCCCCTCCGGGATTGGAGGTAAACCAGTGGAAGATGGGAAGGTTGGAATTTGTCACGGAGGCGTCCGCAGCAATCGTTCCGAAGTATTCCGGCGAGTCTCTTGGGTCAGGGAACTGGGGTTGCCTGGCGGTAACGCCCGCTGTGTCTGTGGCCAGCACTTTCCAGCGCAGCATTTCTCCCCGGCTGAGATCGGTAGTTGAAATCGTGGCGGTGTAGATTCCATCACCAGCGAAGGCGTCACCCCCGCGCCCATCATCCAGCATGGGAGAAGTAGTTTCCTGATCATACATGACCCGCCAGATCAGGCTCACGGTTTCGACCGGGTGCATGGTCGGAAGGACCTCTGCCTCGATGACCACACTTGTCGTGCCGAAAGATCCTTCGTAGATGGTGACAGTCTGGTCGGTGCCGTCTGATCCATCCTGATCAAAGGGGCCACTGTCGACGAGGAAATCCAGACGGTCTCCCTCATTCAGATTTCTTATGATTGAGAAGTCGACCGGCCCCCCATCTGTGAGCTGGGAGAAGATTTCATTCCCTTCATGGAAAACTCGTCCAGTTGTGCCATCCCCAGAGGCACTGAGGTTATGAAAGGTTCCCGCGATGGTGTGCAGACCAGAGGCGTCAGAGACCCACCTTCGAATCGGATACTGCTCGGGACCTGGATTAGAGTCATTAGGGTGCATACTGGTGGCTTCCAGAGAAGTCCATGGTGAGGAAGCCGAGGTGTTGGCATCCCAGGCACTTCCGGACCACTCCTGCGTTGTGCCGTTCCAAGGCCCTCCTTGTTCGCCACCTGCGAAGGGAATGAAGCTCGTATCCGGGTCATAAGGCCCTGCGCCCTCCTGATAGCCGTAAAACCAGCCCAGCGCGCCCTGATTGCCCGAGAATTCTTCAGCCGAGTCAGCCGCCACCGGGGGTGTGGCCGTAGCGAGGGTAATCGGAGGAATATTTCTGGTGACATTCCGGATTAGCGGGCCCACTGAGGAATTTCCAGTGTTGTTTGGCGCGTTGGGGCTTGGGACAGCGAAGTAGGCAGGGGTGCTTGTCCCGCTTGAGCTAAGGGCCTCGAGTTCTGGAACGATCAGGAAGTCCGAGCTTCCCGTGGAAACGTTGAGCCCGTGTATACAGAGAACATTTTCCCCCAACGACAGGAGAGAGGGAGAAATATCATAATTATCATACACCACGGCCTGACTATCACTATGGCTGGCCGTCGCGCTCGATTGGTAGTTCAGTTCGTCGGTTGACGGTGCGTTTTCCTCTGCAATCGGAAGGGGATTTCCGTTGAGGTAGGCAACGAATCCATCATCCCACTTCATTTTCAGATTCAGGGCAGACAGAGAAGATGGATCTGGGGCAGTGAAGGGGATCCGAATGTAAACGGAGGTTGCTTCGCTGAACATCTGCTCCTCGACGTCAGTTTCAATCAGCAGATCGTAGGCATCGGGGCTGCCCGTGGCATATCCGATTGCCGCACTACCGGCACTCCATTGGCTATCAGGAAACTCGGTTGCGATCCACGAGTCCGCATTGGTTCCCTCGAGAACATCACCCTCTCCGTTGGAGGGGATCTGGTATCTGATCGCCGTACCAGGGCCGATGAGGGTAGTCGCCGAGGTTATCTGCTGAAGACCATAGGATATATCCTGAGCCTGCAGAGGAAAGGATGGGGAGAAGTGCTGCTCCACAGTCAGCCCATCTGGCCGGACGATCGCGAGATACTCTCCTTCGCTGGCGAGCTTGAAGTTTGTGTGCAGGGTGCTATCCGGATCCTGACGATCCTTTGCCGAGGCAAAGACGAGGAGTCGCTCATTTGGATTCAGGGTGAGATCAGGAAAGGCCCATTTATTCAGGTTTGTTGCGTTGTCAGTGAGGAACCAGCCCTCCAGATTAACCGCGGCAGTGCTCTGATTGAGAAGCTCGATCCAGTCTTCATAGTCGCCATCCTCATCACGGATGCTGCTCTGGTTAGATGCCATGAATTCGGCAATTACGAGAGACTGGGAGAAAGAGGGAAGGGCGGTAGTGGCGATGATGGCTACGGCAACCGCGGGTGCCACGAAGCGGTTAAGGGGTGTCATAAAATGGGGAGGGGTTACCCTGTATGATCGTCACTCAGGGTTGAGGTAAAGGCAATGACAGAAAGAGGCCGGCTTGACGCCGACCTCCCTCACATTAGGTAGAATCAGTCCCTCTGGTCCTTGAATTCTGGAACTCTATTTCCGTTCCGGCCGGCGGGCATATCAGGGTTCAAGCTGCAGGAGGCGGTAATAGCGTGCAGATGCCGGGGCATCAGGAATCATAATCTCCGTTTCTCCTCCGGCGGCTCCGGTAGCGGTCGCTCCAATGTTAGTCCAATTCTGGAGGTCGCTGGACTGTTGGGCCTGGTACTCCTGTCCCTGATTGGATGTCCACCGCAGGGTAACATTGCCCTCCTGGTAAGAAAAATCGATCAGGCGCAAATCCGACACCTCACCTGGAGAGAAAGGGCGTCCATCGGGCTGCAGCGGGTTTTCTGGAATGGTCGGATCGATAATCAGGTAGAAGTTGGAACCGTCGGATCCGTCGTTGTCGCTTCCGTCAACACCGCGCGGGCTCAAGGCTAGTTCAATGTAGTCTCCGGCTCTCGCATCGACAAATGACCATGCCGTCTGCCCCAAGGTGTCGTCTCCCGCAATCGTTGTGCTGTGCAGCGGTTGCCCATTGTGCAGAAGAACAGCCGTTACCCCGTTGCCTCCGGCACTCACCTTCTGGACCGAGTAATGAAGAGCAAGCTCGGCATCCTGATCCACTTCCCACCGACGTGTAGCCCAATGAACTACGCCATTGTTGTCACCACTTGGGTGTCCGTCGAGGGCCCCTAACGCGGTCCAGGGAGGATTAATTGCAGTCCCGGACGCGTCACTCCAATCAAAGGCGAATCCATCCCAGAAGTTTTCCTCACTTAGGAAGGGCGTTCCGTCGGAAGGGAAGAGGATGAAGTTTGAGTTGGCGGGAGGCTCCCCGTCCGCGCTGATATCGTAATAACCATGAGTCCATCCATATTCTCCCTGAGGGTCGTCGCTGAACGGGAAGTCGAATTGCGAATCTGCGATTGCGGTGAAGTTTTCAGCAACATTCGAAAACCCATCCAGGGGATCAAATCCGGTGGCGACCTCATGAAAATCGCCAAAGGAATCATTATCTGTATCAGAATTGCGAGGGTCAGTCCCAGCGACTGCCTCCGCTCCATCTGCTAGACCATCGGCATCCGTATCGGCAAGGGTGGGATTTGTCCCCGCGAGAAACTCCTCCTCGTCGGGAAGTCCATCGGAGTCGTAGTCGCTTCCTGCAGAAAGCTGATCGAGATCACCGGGAAAGTAGACCTCTTCCCACAGGTCAAAAATTCCATCCTCATCCGTATCGGGAGCGTTGGCAGGAATGAAAAGGCTGCCATCGGGCTGTACGGCAACAGCGGGAATCCGGTTATCGATCCTCATCGAATTGGCTGAGCCATCGCTTCCATCAACGGCGCTGGTCTGACCCTGAGGGCTGAGAATGAGATCGAGCACGTCACCATTAGAAATATTGGCGTAGTAAATCCGGTTGACGCCCGTGGTGTCGCTGACAACAGCACTATCGAGCCGCTCTCCGTTAAGGTGCACCGCCCCGGTGACTCCGTCGCCATTGGGGTTCACTTTACGGGTTGACCAACTGATCCTTACGGCAGACTCACCGTCCAAGCCCTCTGCCGTCCATCTTCGAACGGTCCAATGTTCCTCGTTCGGTGCGCTATTTGTACCATTCGGATGGCTGTTTTCGGCTTCCAACAGGGTCCAAGGGGCTCCGCCGGGAGCCAGACGCCATCCTGTGCCTCTCCAGCTTTCGGCAGGGAAGGGGACAAAATCTGCGACGTGGTCATAATCGATTCCGCCACCATCGAGGCTGACGTTCCGGTAGCCGGATTCCCATCCATCCTCTCCTTGGGTTTCAGAAAAGCTCAAAACGGAGTCTGCGAGAGTTCCGGAAAGTGGGGTGTCTCCCTGACTATTGGGATCGCTACCTGCTTGCAGCTCTTGGCTGTCACTAAAGCCATCCCCGTCGGAGTCCGCGTTGTTGGGATCTGTCGCAGGCACTCCAAATACCTCGTCACCATCATTCAGTCCATCTCCGTCACTGTCAGGGTTACAGGGGTCAGTTTCAAAGGTCTCAATTTCCGCTCCATCGTCGACTCCATCTCCGTCGGTGTCGCCGATGGTTGGATTCGATCCGCTGGCGACCTCGATTTCATCCGCTGCCCCATCGGCATCCCAGTCTGATCCTGCGGCTAACTGGGTCAGGTCTTCGCCGAGAAGATCTGTTTCAATGAAATCGGGGATCGAGTCACCATCTGAGTCCAGGGCATCCATGGGGATGAAATATTTACCATTGGGCTGAACTGGAGCAGCCGGGATCTTCGTGTCGATGCGCATCCAGTTGGCGGAACCATCGCTCCCATCAATTCGGCTGCCACTGACTCCCACCGGGGTCACTATCTGGTCGATGATATCTCCATTGTTGATGGTAAGGTAATAGGATCGGGTATCGCCCACGCCATCAGAAACAGCAATGGAGTCAACGCGCTCCCCGTTGAGATGGATCGCTCCTGTGGTGCCGTCTCCCGCAGTATTCGCTGCCCTGTGTCTCCAATAGACTCTCACATCAGTGGGGCTATCTACCGAGGCGACCCAGCGCCTGATGGTCCAGTGCTCTTCATTGGGAGCACTGTTTGTGCCATTGGGATGGGTGTTTTCTGCTCCGAGAGTAGTCCAAGGTGCTCCTCCTGGGGCAAGGCGCCACTGGTTCTGATCTTCCCTCCATGCCTCGGCAGGAAACTGAATGAATCCACTATTGGGATCATAATTGTCGCCACCTCCGTCGATAGAATAGTTGCGATATCCAGAAATCCATCCTTCTGCTCCTTGGACGTCGCTGAATTGCTCACGGGAATCAGCAAGCCCGGCTCCCTGCGGCAGGGACAAGGCGTTACTGGGGCTACTACCGCCATCGATCTCTTCGGCGTCCGGATAGCCATCGCCGTCAGTATCTGCATTCCCAGGATTGGTTCCATTAGCAAACTCTTCCTCGTCGGAGAGGCCATCCGAATCGAAATCCGCCCCACTCGACAGCACGGTCAGGTCCCCGGGAGCCCACGTTTCTTCCCACGCGTCGGGTAATTGGTCGCCGTCACTATCAACAATAGTGGAGATAATCATCGAGAGAAGGGAGCTGTCACTTCCGTCCGCGGTGTTTCCTCCTGGTCCTTCGGACGTGTGGACCAAGTCAATGTGGTCACCTGCATCGGCTGTCACAAATACGGTCTTTGTAATGCCCGTGGTATCATCTCCGGCGATAGTGGTTTTGCCGACCATGGTTCCGTTCAGATGGAGCTGGGCGGTGACTCCTTGTCCGTTGGTGTTACCTGCAGTCTTGGAAATGAACCACTCGACCTGCAGGAGAGTTGGATCGGTCAGATCGTTCTCTGTGGCCGTCCATCGCCGCACCGTCCAGTGGATTTCGGCCTGATTGGTGCCGTTTGGATGAGAGCTTTCAACGCCAAGAGTCGTCCAAGGGGGATTGGTGGTATTTCCACCAGCATCAAAAAAGTCGTAGATCGTACCATTCCAAGCGTTCGTGTCAGAACCGAAGTTTGTGCCATCTACTGGGAAGGCAATGAAGTCGGCTTCCGGGTCGTAATCATTCCCGCCGCCGTCGAGGGTAAGATTGCGGTACCCGTAATACCAATCTTCCTGACCTTGGATTCCTGAGAACTCTGCGGCGGAGTCTGCTAGTATGTTTTGGGCAGAAGCCTGACCGCAGATGAGGAGCAGGGGGCAGACACAAGCAGAGAGAAGAGCTCTGCACTTCAGGGGCAGGGAGGAAAAGCGAGGAGTTAGAGGACTGATCTTCATCGTGGGAGGCGTCGTAGTTGCCGGTATTCTTACCTCATCATGAGGCTCCTAAGCAAGGAGGCAAATGCGCACGCTATCGGGGTATGCGCCAGGAGGGGGTAAATCAGAACCTCCTGATGACGTCATTCAGCCCAGCCGCTGGATTTAATGCCACTCGTTGCTCGGAAAGACCACGATTCGCTTGAAGATGCTGTGATCCGGCTGAGCGAGAATGTATGAGATGAGGTCAACGATCTCGCTTGGCTGAATTGTCTTCTTTATGTCGCCGGGATAGGGGTTTCTCTCGGGATCCCAGAGTGGGGTGTCGATGGCCCCTGGGCAGATGGTAGCGACTTGGATGTTGTGAGGAATGAGTTCCTGAGTAAGGGCGTCTGCAAAGCCCACCATCCCGTGCTTTGAGGCACAGTAGCTGACTTGTCCGGAAATTCCGCGAATCCCTGCCACGGACGAAACGTTGATTATTTTACCAGCCCTGCGGGGAATCATATGCTGGATGACGGCATGCGTGCAGTAGAGTGTGCCCTTGAGGTTGCTATCGACGATGGCCTCAATTTGCGCGACCGATTGCTCTGCGAAGGGAATGTTCTCAACCACGGCGGCGTTATTGACGAGCGTCTCGATCGGGCCTCGGTTCTCGAGGGCGCCCACGCACTGGTAGATTGCATCTGGATCACGGAGGTCGACAGCACAGGGGATGATTGCCCCCGAGAGACGCTCAGCCTCAGCTTTTTCTGCGAGGGCTTGAAGTGCCTCTTCGCTTCGTGCCAGAGCTGCCACGGTGTGGCCTTCTCCTGCTAACTTCCAAGCGAGGGCCTCGCCAACCCCACGACTGGCTCCGGTAATAAGGGTAATCGACATAAATTAAAGATTTGGATGAGTAAATTGGGACCTCCCGGAGTTGTTGGCGCGGGGGCAGGGGTTCGACTTCTCGGTCTCGCCTTCAGAGCTGTCCAGAATATTGTGGCCGGTGAGCGGGGATTACAATTTGGGATGCGGGGGCGGGGCTGAGATGCTATGGACGAGGGAGATGACCCGGGCTCAACTGTTTGAGCGCACTCTCAGGGATGCGCTTGATGAAGACGCGCTGGCCGAATTGGCCAGACGTCGGGAGGAAGACCCCGAATTTGCAGCAAAGTTTGACGCCGACCTTGTGGCAACGGGAAAGTTTCGTGAAACCAAGGATGGGGTGGTGAGAATCGAGGGAGATCAGCCCAGCTCCCGGAAGCGCCCCAAGTTGATTACTGCGGTCGATCCAGAAACGGAAGGAACTACTCCGGCACCCAAGCTGATCATGGGAGCGTCCGCCGAGATGCCGAAAGCTCTGCAGTTTCTGGGCGTCGGAGAGGAGCCTCCTCCTGACTTTTACACGGACAAGCCGATTCCCATGGTGGGCGAGTGCGTAAATGAGGAGCGATTGCCTGAGAACGAATCTGGGGATCTCTCTGCGGTGCATGGGAACGCTGCTGCTCCGGCGACTCAGGGCGATGAGGAGGGAGCTCGAGCCCCCGAAGAGGATCCTCCCACAGTGCAAACAGGGGTGGAGGATCAAATTCCGGAGGAGAGTGCCGAAATGGCTCAACTACCTCCAGTCGGGGCTACTACTAGAGAGGAGCTATCGCGGGTGGGTGGACCTTCCGTCGAAGCAACGGAGGTGTCGGGACACGCCGATAATTCAGGTGAATGCCCCCAAGCTCAGGGCGAGCACGAACGTGAGGGTTCGCGGGGAGAGATCGATAGTGAGCCTGATACGTCACCTCCACCTGCCCCCGCGTCACCTCCGCCTGCACCTGCGTCACCTTCTCCTGCACCCGCGTCACCTCCGCCCGCA
>DFWB01000367.1:12648-20990 GCA_002380675.1 Akkermansiaceae bacterium UBA4145 | reverse complement strand
CCGCTGGTTCCGAAGGGAAAGGTCATCGCCGTCGACATTCAGCCTGAAATGATCACCTTTCTCGAAAAGAAGGAGAAAACACTGGGGCTGGCCAACGTCGAGGCTCATCTCGGAAAAGTAGATGACACCATGCTCAAAGCAGGCTCGATCGATGCCGCTTTAATGGTTGATGCTTACCATGAATTTTCTCACCCCCGTGAAATGATGCAATCCCTGTTCAAGGCCTTGAGGCCTGGGGGGCGCATTATCCTTCTGGAATACCGTGCTGAGGACCCTACCGTTCCGATCAAACCGCTCCACAAAATGACGGAAGCGCAATCCCGCAAGGAAATGGAAGCAGTTGGATTGAAGTGGAAAAGCACTGATTCCAACCTACTGCCTTGGCAACACTTCATGGTCTTTGAGAAATCCAAAGAAAAGTAGCCGCCCGCTCTGTCTCCCGGATGCGCCATTACTCTCATTTGGTTCTTGCCGGAAACGATTAGAATCTGTGAATTATTAATAAAACAAAATGAATTCCGGTAATAAGATCCTCAAGCTTGTGCTCCTCCTCGGTAGTCTCGTCGCCTTTTCGATGCTGACCTCATGCGAAACCATCTCCGGTTTCGGACGTGACCTGCAGTATGCGTCTGAGGCGGCCAAGAACAGGTAGGCCCCTGAGCCTTAGTTCTCAGCCCTCGACGCTGAACGATCATCCTTGCCGAAGCGCAGGGGTCGGGAAGGCTGCGGTTTCCTGAATAGGTGCGCTAGAGAATCTCGCAGCCACCCCCGGAAGCTCCCTGTGAGTTTGCCCAACCTCCCATTTTCCCTAGAGTCTAAAGCGTGAGTGCTGCCCCCGAAAGCCCTCCCCGCTCTTGGGCTGAGGTCGACCTTGCTGCCCTTCGGCACAATTTCAGGGCGGCCCGGAACCTTGGTCACCAGCAGATAATGGCCGTGGTCAAGGCCAGTGCCTATGGCCACGGGCTGGAACCAATAGCAAACACCTTGGACCAGGAGGACCTCACGTTTTTCGGCGTAGCCAATGTTGGCGAAGCGAGGCGTCTTTCCGAAGCTGGTATCCAGACTCCCATCTACCTCCTCGGGGGAACGTTTCCTGCCGAGCGAGAGGAAGTGGTAGCCCGTCAATGGCTTCCCTGTCTGAACACCATGGAGGAGGCAGAACACTTCGACCAGCTCGCTCGCGCCCGAGGCTCCATCGTGGAAGCACATATTACTGTCGATACCGGAATGGGTCGCGGCGGCTTTCTCCCTTCGGACACTCCCTCTGCCCTGATCGCCATCCGGGCACTCCCCGGCCTTAGAGTAACCGGGATAGGGTCCCACCTGCCCTGCGCCGATGAGGACAATGCGTTTACCATAACACAGTTTAACTCTTTCGACACCTTGATCGAATCCCTTCCTGAACGGGAAAAACTCACGCACGTTCACCTTGCTAACTCAGCAGGACTTCTCGGATATCAGTCCCGCACCACCACGCTAGCCCGCCCCGGGCTGATGCTCTACGGGGTGTCCCCCGTTACCAATGCTGATATCTCGCTACGGCCCGTGATGGCCCTGAAGTCCAGGATCGCAGTCATCCGGGATCTCCCCTCCGGCCATGGCATCTCCTACGGACGAACTTTCGTCACAACTCGCACGACAAAGGTGGGGACCATCGGGATCGGATACGGGGATGGTTATCCCAGGGTGACTACGGGGCAAAACCCGGAGATTTTTGTTCGAGGCCGACGAGTTCCTCTACTGGGAAGAATCACCATGGATCAGGTCATGGCAGACCTGACTGATCTTCCTGAGTGCTCTCCCGGTGATGAGGTTGAACTCTTCGGCCCCAATATTCCTGTCGAGGAGGTGGCGCTCAGAGCTGGAACAATCCCATGGGAAATTTTTACCGGGATCACCCCTCGAGTTGAGCGGGTTTATAAAGGATAACGCCCCAGGAAAAGACGTTTACTCAGCCTCCTCCTCACACTGAGTTTCAAATTCAGGACGCACTGGAATGCCACGTTCCTGAAGGTATTTTTTGGTTTCCGGGACCGTGAACTCTCCAAAGTGAAAAATGCTGGCGGCCAAAACCGCGTCAGCATTCCCATCGCGCAATACGTCCACCATGTGATCAAGGGTCCCACAACCTCCACTGGCAATCACAGGAATTCCAACCGCATCACTAACAGCACGCGTCAGCTCAATATCATAGCCATCCTTGGTCCCGTCCGCATCCATACTGGTGAGAAGAATCTCACCAGCACCACGATTATACACCTCACGGGCCCACTCGATCGCATCGAGTCCCTCCACTGGATTCCTCCCACCATGGGTATATACTCCCCACTTGTCAGGACCTTGCCGCTTGGCATCGATCGCTACTACGATCGCCTGGCTTCCGAAAGTGCCTGCTCCCTCATCGACAACCTCCGGACGGTTGATCGCGGCGGTGTTAACGCCAACCTTGTCGGCCCCTGCGAATAACATTCTTCGCATGTCCTCCACCTCGCGGATACCGCCCCCTACCGTCAGCGGAACAAAGCAGCGCCCCGCCGTTCTGCGCACAACCTCCAACATCGTGTCACGTTCATCAGAAGAAGCTGTAATATCGAGAAACACGATTTCATCCGCCTCCTGTTCGTTGTAGGCCACTGCGCAATCGACAGGATCTCCAGCATCCCGGAGATCGACAAAATTCACCCCTTTTACGACACGACCATCCGTGACATCGAGACAGGGAATAATGCGTTTGGCCAACATGCGGTGGCCCGAATATGACCAATCCCCTTCATTTGCCAACTCCTCGTCTACCTCACTGCCCGCTGTCTGGGAAAAGATCAGCCTCTCAGCGGTTGCCAAAGTAGATCATGGCCACGACCCCGACCAGGAAACAGTAGTAGCCAAAGTATTCGAACTTGCCCTTCTGAATGGTTTTGAGAACGAGATATACCGCAAAGAGGCCCGAAACAAAGGCCGCCATAAACCCCAGAAGATAGGCAGCGGCGGCTTCCCCCTGCATGACATCTTTGAGCTCCCGTAGCTTGAGGAGCGTTCCCCCTCCAATCGCGGGCAAGAACATGAGGAAGGAAAATTCTGCCGCCTTCGAGGCCTTGCCTCCAGCAAGGAGACCTGCAGTAATAGTGGCCCCGCTCCGCGAAATTCCTGGCAGGATAGCTAGCGACTGCGCTACGCCCATCCAGATCGCCTGCCGCATGCCGAACTCCCGACTCTCCCGGGCAAAGAGTTTGGGCAGGAGAAGAATCACACCAGTGACTAGAAGGCATCCGCCTACAAGGACCGGATTATCGTAGGCTCCCTCAAAAAGGTCTCTCGCAGAGAAAAACGCTACTGTGGCCGGCACAGTGGCCATGACCAACCACAGGATCATGGTTCGATCCTCTTTCCGTTCCTTCTGCCACAGGCACAACAGAAGTCCCGCTAAGCGCCTCCGGAAATAAATGACGACACTAAGAAAGGTTCCCAGATGGAGTACTAGCTCGAACGTAATATCCTGTTGGGCGCCCTCTCCCGCCTCCCGCATCCCAAGGGCGTGCTGGAGTAGTGCGATATGCCCCGACGACGACACTGGAAGAAACTCGGAGAGTCCCTGCACGATTCCGACCAGAATGGCTTTCCAGATCTCCATTTTCTAGCCCTTCATAACGATTCCCAGTCTTTCTGCGCTGCAAACTTTCCGTAGGCCGCGGATACTATTTGACCCGGTCCCAACGACTCGCTGGCACATCATTTACTCTTCCCTCCTCCCTCGTCTTCACCTTTTTCCTCCGCCCGAAACGTCGAGAGAATCAGAAAAAATGCAGCCACGCATATACACGAATCTGCTACATTGAAGGAGGGCCAGTGCCCATGCGGAGTCAGTTTGGTTTCCAGCCCGATATTGAAATCGAGGAAGTCAACAACATAGCCCTGCGCCAACCGGGCAAAGAAACCAGCATTCTCGTAAGCAGGAAGAAAAAATCCCTGAAGCATCCGGTCAGTCAGGTTACCCAGAATCCCGGCCATCATGAGCCCTGCAGCCAGCCTGAGGGGGAGAATATTAAAGGCACCCCGCCGCCAGAAGAAGGGGATCAGCCCAAGCGCGACTACCGCAATGAGGAAAAAGACAAAGGGCGCCCATGCCGTATCATTTCCCATTCCGAAAGCCGCCCCCTGATTATGCACTCGGACAATCGTGAAGAAATCCTCGATCACAACGTGATTCTGATGAGACACGTTAAACCCGGGAGCTGGCGCCTCAAATTTAAGAACCACGATCCACTTCGTGATCTGGTCCAGCGCATAAAGGGGCAGGACCAGTAAGAGCAGGAGGCGAGGAAGGGTCTTCATCACTCAGTGCTGGACATAACTTCCTCGCACCGGCGACACAATCCTTCTTCCCCTGTCGCGGCTGGTGGTTCATAGCGCCGGCAACGCGGACACATGGGATACTCGGTCTTCTTCGCCTTGGCGGAAATCCGGTCACCCTCGACAAGCTTAAGGTCTGAGATAATGAAGAACTCCGTGAAGAAATCACGATCACTCAGGAGCTCACGCAATTCATGATCCGCGGGGAGGGTCAGCTCGACCGCTGCCTCGTTATTCTTGTTGAAGACCTTCGCCTGTACTTCTGCTTCAATCGCGTTCTGGATGACTTCTCGAAGGTCGAGGAGCTTATTAACCTCGTCTGTGGCTTCCCGGCCATCAAAGCGCTGGTCCGGTGCGGGGAAATCCTGCTCGTGTACACTTCCCTCCCGTCCCGCATGCTCCCATGCCTCCTCCGCAGTGAACGCCAGGATAGGAGCTAAAAGCCGCGTTAGAACATCGACGACGCTATTCATGGCCGTCTGACTTGCCCGGCGGCGATCAGAATCTTCCCGGTCACAGTAGAGTCGGTCCTTGGTAAGGTCGATATAGACCGCGCTCAGTTCCCGGGCACAGAATTGATTGATTACCGTGAATACTTTCCGGAATTCATAGGCGTCATAGGCTCGCCGGCATTCTCTTACCACTTCATTCAGACATTCAAGAACCCACCGGTCCACCAACGTCATCTTGCCCGGATTCACCGAGTTCCGCTCCGGATCAAACCCGTGGAGATTACCCAGCAGGATCCTCAGAGTGTTCCGAATCCGGCGATAGGGCTCTGCAACCTGCTTGAACAGATCCTCCCCGAAGGGCACCTCACTCTGCCAGTCAACGCTGCTGACCCAGAGTCGCAGGATATCCGCGCCATACTTGTTGTAATAGTGAGCTGCATCAATAGGCTTCCCGGACTTCTCGGCCTCGCTCTTGGAGAGCTTTCCCTTTTTGTCCTTATCGACCACGAAGCCGTGGGTCATCACCGTTTTATAGGGCGCACAACCACGATAGGCCACGCTCAACATAAGGGAGCTCTGGAACCATCCCCGATGCTGATCAGTCGCCTCGAGGTAGAGATCTGCCGGGCTCTCCAACTCTGCATGACGGTCCAGAACCGCCACGTGGCTGCTTCCCGAGTCAATCCAGACATCCAGAGTATCCCTGCATTTACGAGTGCCCTCTGGTAATCCCAAGCGACTTACCAGATCAGCCTCTTCGAGCTCAAACCAGATATTGGTTCCCTCCTTCTCCACCAGATCTGCGACCTTTCGAGCGAGGTCCGCATCAAGAAGCACTTCGCCCTCAGCAGTGAAGAACACGGGAAGCGGGACTCCCCAGGTTCGTTGGCGGCTGATGCACCAGTCCGGACGGGATTCCACGGTTCCGTAAATCCGATTCCGTCCCCAGTGGGGCAACCAATCTGTTTGATCAATTTCGGACAGGGCGGTGTCTCGAAGACCATCCAACGAGATAAAGAACTGTTCAACGGCGCGAAAGATAATTGGCGTCTTGGACCGCCAGCAATGCGGGTAGTCGTGCCGGTATTCTTCTCGACCCAGAAGAACAGACAAACCTGCCAGCATACCTATAATCTCCTCATTACTCTCGAAGACATGCCGCCCTACAAGATCAGGGATACCGACCTCTTCTGTAAATTTCCCATCACTATCTACCGGTGAGACTACCTCAAGCCCATACTCCCTGCCCGCCACATAGTCGTCTGCTCCATGCCCCGGTGCTACATGCACGATGCCTGTCCCCGTCTCCGTCGTGACAAAGGACCCCAGAATGATTTGTGAAGAGCGTGGCAGAAAGGGATGCTGGGCCTCAAGGCCTTCGGCAAGAGCTCCTTTGAATTCAACCATCTCGCCATGCGGTGCGAACCCGGTCTTGGCGGTGAACTCTTCCAAGAGGTCCTTCGCCAGGACAAGCCGGTGACTCACTCCCTCTTGATTCTCAAAGCATCCGGCCACATACGTAAAATCCCGGTGCACCGCTAACCCTACGTTGGCGGGCAGGGTCCATGGCGTTGTCGTCCAGATAACGAACTTGTGAGATTCCTCCGAGACTGAACCCGTCGCTTCACGAAACTTACTTTCCGACTCCTCCGTTAAGGCAAAGGGCACCCAGATCGCAGGGCTTATCTTCTCCTTGTACTCCACCTCTGCCTCTGCAAGAGCAGTATGAGCGCCGTAGGACCACTGCACCGGCTTCTTGCTCTGATACACTGCGCCCCTCTCGACCAGCTTGGCAAAAACACGAATGATTTCCGCCTCGTAGCTGGGATCGAGGGTGAGATAGGGGTTTGCCCAGTCCCCAAACACCCCAAGGCGCTGGAAACTTTCCCTCTGGGTGTCGATCCACTTCCGCGCAAAGCGCTCACAACGTCTCCGAATCTCAGCAGGCTCCTCATCCCGTGCCTCTTGTACCACCTTGAATTCAATGGGAAGGCCATGACAATCCCACCCCGGAATGAATGGGACCTCGCAGCCTGACATGGTCCGTGATTTCGCAACAAGGTCCTTGAGGACCTTGTTGAGAGCGGTCCCCATATGCACATCGCCATTCGCAAACGGAGGCCCATCATGCAGGATGAATTTTGGCGCTCCCTCCGACCGGCGACGGGCGATGATCTTCTGGTAAATGCCGTCCTTCTCCCACTGCGCGAGGCGCTTGGGCTCGTTCTTTACGAGATCCCCTCGCATCGGGAAACTCGTCTGCGGCAGCGATAATGTACCCTTGTAGCCCTTCTCCGGAGCGCTCATCAGCCTTCCTGTAGCGGCGCACTCCCGCCGCCGCAAGCCCTGCGTGCCCCGTGATTGCAGGTATCCCCGCTGGGTTTTTGACTTTTTCACGGGGATACCCCAGACTTTAGGCATGAATCTGATCACCACGCTTCTGGGGGCAACTGGCTTACTTCTCGTGGTCGCCGTGGCCCTCTCCGTCATGAAAATGGGTAAAGGTGATGAAGAAGCGGAGATCAGGAAGCTGCGCGCGGAGCTCGACCTCCTGAATGCGCAACAGACCCAACTCACCCAGACACCTTCTCCTTCATTACCAAATCCTCTTTCCAAGCCGATCCTCGATCCGTCACGGGAAATCACCCCGCCAACGGGCATAATCCCTTCTCCTTCCGAATCTGAGCCCACTTCCAGAACAGCTGAGGCGAGCCCCGAGGATATTCCCTCCGATCCCATTACGGCACCAGACACTGCGGACGGAACCTCCGCTCCAACTCGAGCCCAGCTGGAAGAGGAGCTCGCAAAAGCAGAGAAGGAAAATGAGCTTTTGAAACGGGAAGCTCGGGAGGGATTAATCTCAAAGAGCATGATTGAATCTGCGGAAAAGCAGAAAGCCCGGGCCTCAACGGTCAAGCAGGCCTGGCTTCAGGCCAAGGTCATCGAGTGGGTCGCCAAGCAACCAGACCAGCAGTCGGGAGGGTTTGCCATCATTGAGCTTCACAGGGATATGCCGCCAGGGACAATACTCGCTATCCGCAGGCAATCCGGCATTTACGGCCGTCTCATGGTGGACCATATCTATACCGACAAGAATCAGGCCTCTGCAAATCCTGTCCGCGGCACATTTCCTGATGGCGAAGCGCCCGAGATAAACCCAGGGGATGAGTTGATCATTGCTCCTTTCGGAAGCTGAATTTGCAGCCCGGTTCAGGAGATCATTCCCGATAACCAATCGAGAAAAGGACCCTCCTGAGCTTCCAGCTCAATCGCTATCTTTTCCCGTGCTGCAAGGCATGCAAGGCGCTCAGGGATTTCTACAGCGCCAGAGCCTAGTTCCTCCTCCATCACGTCGAGAAATTTGGAAGGGTGAGCTGTCTCCAGGATAACCATTTCGTCCTCTGGGGAATCTCTTCTCCACTGCTGCGCGGCCAGATAGCCCACCGCTCCATGAGGATCGATCAAGTAGCCTGTGGTCTCCCTCACTTCTCTGATAGCCTCTCTGGTAGCGTGATCATCAAAGTGAAAACCAGAAATCTGGTC
>DFWB01000367.1:0-12288 GCA_002380675.1 Akkermansiaceae bacterium UBA4145 | reverse complement strand
ATCCGGGCAAAGTTGCTGGGAGCCCCCACGTCCATTGCGTTAGAAATGGTAGGAAGGCTGGACCTCGGCTCATAATGACCGCTTCTTAGATAGGCCGGAACCACATCATTGAGGTTTGTAGCTGCCACAAAATGGCTGACAGGGAGACCCATCTGGCGGGCTAGAAGCCCTGCAGTCAGGTTCCCAAAATTACCGCTCGGGACAACAAAAACAGGCTTCGATTCTTCAGGCATCTGCTGAGCTGCGCGGAAGTAGTAAAACGCCTGCGGAAGCAGCCGGGCAATATTGATCGAATTGGCAGACGTCAGGTTCAGTTTCTCAGAAAGAGTCTCATCAAGAAACGCTGCTTTGACCAATCGCTGACAATCATCGAAAGAGCCCCTCACCTCGAGCGCCGTGACATTGTCCCCAAGGGTAGTGAGTTGTTTTTCCTGAAGGGCACTGACTTTCCCGCTGGGATAAAGCACCACGACCCTTGTCCCTGTCACCCGGTGGAACGCACTGGCTACTGCTCCACCGGTATCTCCAGAGGTTGCCACCAGCACCGTCAACTCGCGATCATCTTCGCGAGTCAGCCAGCCCATGAGGCGCGCCATGAAGCGAGCACCGAAATCCTTAAACGCCAGCGAGGGGCCATGAAAGAGCTCCAGAATATTCATGCCCTCCGCTATCTCAACCAGCGGAGCATCAAAATTAATAGCCTGCCCGACCATCTCACGCAGATCCTGCTCCGGAACGGACCCTTTGAAAAACGCTGACGCTACCCGGTAACTGAGTTCTGGAAAAGACCACTCACGCCAGCCCGGCTGCAATACTTCATCCGGTCGTGGCACTTCGGCAGGCATGTAAAGCCCGCTATCTGAAGGGAGCGACCGCAAAACCGCCTGCTTGAGATCGACGAATCTGCCAGCTGATGCAGTACTGTAGAATTTCTGGGCCACGGAAAACGGATGGGTATTTCGTTTCTACTTCAAGACACGGCCCTCCGATCTTACAGGCATTAGTCAACTACATACACTCCACGAGGATTGATTCTCGATACGTAAACTTGGCTCTGAATCGGAGCCTCTGTAAACACGCGCGAGACCTCTTCCCCTACACGGCGAGCGGTTTCTTCCCCTTCACACAAGGCGAATACACTCGGTCCCGCACCCGATATACTGAATCCAAGAGCTCCCGCAGCCATGGCGTCTCGCTTGGCCCGGTAAAACTCTGGAATCAGTTTCTGGCGACGCGGTTCAGCAATCACGTCGTGTATTGAACGACTAATCAACTCATAATCGTCTTGGATCAATCCACATAACAATCCTCCCAGGTTTCCCACCTGCTGTGTGACGTTGTCGAGGGGCACCTCAAGGGGCAGGATCTCCCTGGCAACCTTGGTAAGAATCTCAATATCAGGATGGACCACCGTCGCCCAGAGGTTCTCCGGCCCTGGTAATTGCGCCATGTCCAATTCCTGATTCGACCGGATGAATACGATCCCTCCAAGAAGGCATGGCCCTACATTATCTGCATGCCACGCCCCATCCGCGCTGGACTCTCCAGCCATCGCGAAAGGGAGGAGCTGCTTCTTGGTCAAAGGCTCCCCAATCAATTTATTTACGGCATAGACTCCAGCAACCGCGCTGGCAGCACTGGAACCAAGACCACTACCAAAGGGCATCTTCTTGTGAATCTCAAGTTCGACCCCGCGATCTAGCATTCCCAGATGGCGCAGCAAATCCTGAGCCGCCACCCCCGCAGTATTCTGGGTTACCTCCATGGGAAGTTTGCCATCATCTCCGGTGATTTTTACAATACGCAAACCCGGTTCAGGCGAATGCCTTGCCACTACTTCATCCCCAGGTGCTTCAATAGCAAAGCCCAGAACATCATAGCCACACGCTACATTTGCCACCGTGGCAGGGGCAAATACGCGAACTTCCGTTTTTTCTTCCTGAGCCATTTCTCGTCGGGGGGCGGGGCTCCTAACAGCTTTTCTCGCAGCGGGCCAGTGAATTTACCGTTTCCCTTACCCGCGAATTGCCACATTCCGCTTACAAAAAGGGCAGAAATGGGATTCCCCGTGATCGCCTTGCCTTTCGCTTATATCTTCCGTCCCCCACGCTCAGGCATTCAACCCGTACTCTCGTTAGACCCTGGTCCTTGAATCCCAGCTTCTTTGCTGCTCGAGGAGTGACATCGATGATCCGTCCCGCAATGAAAGGCCCACGATCATTGAGCCGCATCGTGACAGATTTACCATTTGTCAGGTTTGTCACTTTGACCCTGCAGGGAAGCGGCAGGGTCTTGTGGGCTCCACTAACATCAAAACGCCCCACCTTTTCGCCCAGCGAGGAATCGCCTCTCTTGAAACCAAAAAAACTGCTCTCGTCATACCATGAGGCAATTCCCGTCTCATCGTAGCGCAGAGCCTCCTCGATGCTCATGGGGTTATATCGCACACCCTTGATCGTGTAAGAACGAGTCATGTAGCCGCTGTAGCCACCGCCGCCACAGGACGTCAAAATCAATGAACCAAGTGTAGCAGCGAGCGTGAGGTGTTTCCACATGCCGGCATAGTGCCAGAGACGCACCACCGTTACAATTCATCAGGAGCCTGGAATACCAGCCCCCTTCCGTAGTGATCCAAATGGTTTTAAGGTGGAACCCTAATCCAAATCGACTTGCACCTGCTGTTGGATGGCTGGAAGAATCCGAGCCACTTTTTCCTTCATCTCTTTCCCCGGCTTAAATTTCACCACCGCCCGGGGCGGGATCGGAACATCCTTCCCTGGATCCTTTGGGTTCCGCCCGACCTTAGCCTTCGTCTGGCGAACCTCAAAAGTGCCAAAATTCCTCATCACCACCGTGTTTCCCTGCGCTAGGTCCAAAGTGACAGCATCGAGGGTTTTTTGAACCACGTCAAAAACCTGTTGCTGCGTTAATCCCGTCTCATTGCTGATCCGGACAACCAAATCTCTTTTCGTAATCGTAGACATTAAATCGCTTACAATTTCTATATACAGCACACCCCGTGCCGCATGTAACGACAGAAGAGAGTAGGAGTAAGAACTCACTCATTTTCTGTGCTGGTCAACTGATTTGTGGTCTTGAAATGAAATTTCGCAATCTCTGCCAACCGCTCTCTTCCGTGCAGTGCGATAAATTCCCGGCCCGATGCGAGAACTGGGGCACCAGCCCCCAGAGGAAGAGCAAGGCCCCAGGTTTCGGATGCATTCTCGATCCACCTGACAAAAGCCTCCCGTGCTAGAATAGACGCAGCTGCAACAGCCACATCGCTCTCACCCTTAGTCCGCTGCTGAAGCTTCACATTCACCTCCTGGCGCGCGAGAGCACGCTCGAGGACGCGTGGGTTGGCGAATTGATCACTCAGGGCTCGAGGGCATCCAGGAACAAGTTCGGAGAGCTCCTTGATCACCTTTGCATGCCCCCAGGCCAGTAACTCATTCAGGTTAGCAAATCTCTCATAGAGTTCGTTATAGCGTTTGGGACCCACCAAGATCACCGACACCTTCACTCCCTGAGTTCTCCTGATAATTCCCGACAGATTGACGATCCTATCTCTGGAGCTCACTCTTTTGGAATCCATGACACCAGCCTCCATCAGGGCCCGCGTGCTCTCCAAGTCGGTATAGGCTCCCGCGATGACCAGAGGGCCGAAATAATCACCCTTTCCACTCTCATCGATCCCGAAATGAGGCTGAAACATTTCGGGGTTATGCACCTCTTCATAACCTAAGCGGGCCTCGCCAAGGATCTCCGGTTCCAAGATGAATTTTACGAACTCCTCCGTATCTTTCCCTTGAATCAGTACCTTGGGCCCTTTCTCGTAAACCGTGACATTGAGCTTTCCTTTGCGGGCACCGTAATAGGCATAGGGCTTTTCCAGCATCTCAAAGCCACCCCGCTTGAGGAGCTCTCGCAACTTTTCCACATCACCTTCCTCGATCTCCTGAGTATACGTTGTTAATCCCACTTCCCTGAGTTTCTAGATTCGACCCCGCTTAAGCAATGTCCGATCCTCAATCCGTGTCCAAGCCCATAGCCTCCCGTCACGCCCTCCGGAACGTGAGGGCCTTCCGGCGGACTCTGCTAAACTGGTTTGCACGTTACGGAGCAGACTATCCCTGGAGGAAAACGAGGGACCCCTACGCAATTCTTGTTTCCGAGATCATGCTCCAGCAGACCACAATCGGGTCCGTAATTCAAAATCGCCGCTTCGAGCGATTTCTGGATACCTTCCCCGATCTACACTCTCTGGCTGACGCCCCGGAACGTGATCTCCTCAGAGCCTGGGAAGGTCTGGGTTACTATAACCGTATTCGAAACCTCCAGGGAGCAGCGCAGAGTATCCTTACTGAGCACGAGGGGGTATTCCCTGCCACCCCGGATGGGCTGGAGTCCCTGCCCGGGGTTGGCCGTTACACGGCCGGCGCTGTCGCGAGCTTCGCGTTTAATTATCCTGCCCCAATCGTTGATGCGAACGTGTCCCGGCTCCTGAGCCGCCTTTTTGATTGGCGCGAGCAGATTCAGACCTCCGGGAGCCAGACCAGGCTCTGGTCCTGGGCGGGACAACTCCTCGACTGCGATCAGCCCCGGCCTTTTAACTCCGCACTGATGGAACTCGGGCAGACGTTTTGCACTCCACGGTCCCCCGCCTGCCCCCGATGTCCTGTCAGGGATTTCTGTCTCACCCGCGAACCTGAAAAGCTTCCTCGGAAAAGAACTCGGCGTGCACCGGTGCGGGTAGACGAGCACGTTCTCTTCGTGCAGAAACGCAACGGCCCAGTGCTTCTCGCGCAGGAGGAAGGAACACGCCGCAAGGGACTTTGGAGGCTCCCAGAACGGAGCCATCATCAACTCTCCGACTTTCCCCTCCTAGGCACCCGCAATTACGGCATTACTCACCATAAGGTTACCATGCACATTTACCGTTGCAGCCCGTCCCAGCTTCCTCCCCAAGAGAAAAAGACCACCGAAAAATTCCACTCCTCACGGGAAATTATCGACCTCCCCATGCCCTCTCCATTCCGGAAAGCCCTTCATTCGCTTCTTCAGGCATGACCTATTTTTGGGGAGATCATGCTGTTACACAAGGGGAAGGACAGCTAACCCTAGACGAGTATGAGACCCATCCATTCCCAGACAGATTGCGGAATCTGCCATCGGCGTCATTTCCTACGCCGGGCAACCGCAGGAGCAGCTGCCCTTTTCACAGTTCCAGGTGCTCTCGCCGAGGCCCTGCAAAGAACTCCTACTGATGTTGAAGGCCCGTTTTACCCGGACAACCTGCCTCTGGACACGGACAATGACCTCCTTCTCGTGAACGACAAGATCACGCCTGCGGTCGGGGCGGTGACCTACCTTGGGGGGGTGGTTATGGATACAAAAGGTCGCCCTCTTCGCAACGCCCTCGTTGAAATATGGCAAGTCGACAATAAGGGAATCTACCTCCACTCCAAGGCCCCAAACCAGGACAAGAGAGACAGCAACTTCCAGAGTTACGGGCGCTTCCTGACCGATGCCAAGGGCCGTTACCATTTCCGCACCATCAGGCCTCCTGCGTATCCAGGGCGCACTCCGCACATTCACTACGGAGTCACTTACCGGGGGAAGCGGATTCTCACAACCCAGCTCTACATCGAAGGAGAAAAACAGAACGCCAAGGACTTTCTCTACCGGAGAATCGGAGGCGGCAATTCAGAGCTCCAGAAACTGGTCACCATTCCTTTTAAACCGCTGGCAACATCCAAGCTAGGTGAACTCACCGCCCGAATGGATCTTGTTGTAGGTCTTACTCCTGAAGATCCCAGCCAACCTAAAAGGTAATTACCGGCAAGGACTCTCACAGGGGGATGATGCCGGAAGGGAAAGAGACAAAACCTTGCATCTGTTCCGCTGACCCCTCACCTCTTGCCTAGTGAGCTCCGTGATCCAGAAAGCCTTCCTTCTCGGAGCCGGTCTCGGAACGCGATTGCGCCCGCTCACTGACGTTCTTCCAAAGCCCCTGATCCCGGTATTTAACCGGCCCCTGATCGAATATGCCCTCGACCAATGCCTCGCCGCAGGGGTCAAGGAATTCGCAGTGAATACCCACCACCTGCCCGACAAATGGGCAGAATACTTCCCTGACCAGTCCTACCGCGGAGCACCCCTGACATTTTTTCATGAACCCGTTCTGCTCGAAACCGGGGGTGGGCTGAAAAATATCGAGGAATGGACTCAGGGCGAGCCCCTCCTTGTCTACAACGGAGACATTCTGGCTACTCTGGATCTCGAGAAACTGCTAAAGACCCATATCCGGTCGGGAAAGACTGTCACGATGGCGCTGCGCTCCAAGGGCCACGAGGCACACGTTGCTGCCGAAGGAGAATCCGTGACGGATATCCGGGGAATGTTAGGTCGTTCCGAAGGCAATTACCAGTTTACTGGAGTCTACTGTGCCGATCATGAAATCTTCCGCCAGATACCCAAAAACAAGAAGGTTTCGATAATCCCCTCTTTTCTCGAATTGATCCGATCCGGGAAGATGGGTGCTTCCTTCCACGACGAGGGAATCTGGCTCGACCTTGGTACACGTAGAGCCTATCTGGAAGCCCACCTCTGCTCTGGGCTGGGTAGACTGCGGCATCCCGAATCCTCAGTGGCCTCTTCCGCCCTGGTGGAAAGCTCTGCCCTCGGGCCGGGATCCAGAGTCAGCAGGAATGCCAGTGTCCGTTCCTCCATTCTCTGGCCCGGTGCAGCAGTTGAGGAAGGTGCGCAATTGACAAACTGCATCGTCTATTCTTCCACTCCTGTCACAGGAACCCGGCACGACTCTGATCTCTGAGTATCCCGGGCCCATATTCCAAACACTTCGTTCCTGAAAAACTCCTGACCAAATCTCCCTCATCCCGGCGTTAGTAATGCCGCCGACACCCGCTTCTCCCCATGGCCGCCGACACCCTCCTCACTGCCGTTCGTGCCCACCTGCAGCTCCAACCGGATCACACCGTCATTCTCGAGCCCATCAAACGGGGGGCTTCTGGGCGAACTGTTGTTCGGCTCAAGGCTGAGGGGCATCCTCCTTTCATTGGGATTCACTACACGATGGAGCGTAAGGACAATCGCTTCTTCCTGCCCGTGGCACACTTCCTGAGAAAGAACCGCCTGAATGTCCCCGAGGTTCTTTACGATAATCCGGGTCGTCATATCGCTCTGGTCGAGGACCTTGGCGAGAAAGATCTGCTTTCGCTGGCCGATCACCCATGGGAAGTGCGGGAACCGTATTACCGGAGTGCGCTCGAACAGCTGGATCGGCTCTTTTACATCCGTCTGCCCCGGGATCTCGAACTCTCTCCTCCATTCGGTCCCGAGATCTACGCGTGGGAGCAGGACTACTTCATCGATAACTTTGTTGAGCGGCACCTTGGCCTCGACGGGGCAGCTCTCCGAGACCACGAAGAACTTTCCCGGCTCAGCAAAAATCTGGGAGCATCCCATCGCAACCTCGTTCATCGAGACTTTCAGTCACAAAATCTTATCCTCCATGAGGAAAAAGCATGGATCATCGACTTCCAGGGCCTCCGACTGGGGCGGCAGGAATACGATCTTGCCTCACTGATTTACGACCCATACCTCGATCACTCAGAGGAGGACCAAAACAAACTTCTCGATCTCTGGGAGGAGATTTCTGAAGAACGGCCTGTCCCTGAGCTGTTGCGCGATTGCGCCATCCAGAGGCTCATGCAAGCTCTGGGTGCCTATGCGTATATTCTCCATGAGCAGAGAAATGATTGGTACGCACAGCACATCTCAGCGGGAGCGAGACTGCTTCTCGCTCAGATAAAGGATACTCCCCTGGACGACTTGCTCCAACCGATTCTCGAGGGCGCGGTCGAGAAATAATATTTCGTTTTTCATCATTCGGCCTCACGCTGGGCTCTTCCGTTTCCACGGGATGCGCCGCGCCCAACCTCTCCATCATGACCCCCTGGATCGTCCGCCTGATTCTTGCTTTCGTAGCCCTTGAGGTCGGAATCTGCGTGACCCTCCTCTCCGAAGACTGGCAACCTCTCCGGGATCGGGAGGACGCACTCTTCCAAAAGCTCCTAACCGAGTCCCGAAAATACGAAACCTTCGTTGTCGACAAAACCCAGCCAAATCCCCGGACCCGGGTTGTTCGCCCCCTTGTGAAGGGCGCCCCTCAGCCGTATCTCCAGATCGCTGTCGACGAACAGGCTGCAGCCGATCTTCACTATCCGCTCGAACCTGAGGACTGGTGGGGCCTCTTCAATCATGCCCACTCCCTTGGCTGCCGGGTCGCAGCAATCGAGGAACCCCTCTCCTGGGAAGGAGAGGGTCTGGCCCATCTCGGGCGGCTAGCCAGCCTCAATACAGCGCTTACGCAGTTCGAAAAAGTCGTCGTCACAGTTGATCTCGAGCGCCTCCCCCGATCCCAGCCAATTCCTTCATATCTGAAGGCCAGCGCAATCCCTGTCTCGAATGTGCAGGGAAGAGCTGACGGACTTCGACTCGTCAATAGTGTCGTCTTTCCGACCTCCATTGACTTCGCTCCCAACACCCAGTTCTCCTTCCGTCCGGATGAGAGCACTGGCACTGGCAACCTTGCAATCCTCCGCTGGGGGAAACACCTGATTCCTTCTTTTCCTCTGGCAGTAGCCATGGCGCAGGCAGATATCTCACCGGAAGAGGTCCATCTCTCTCTGGGCCATCATCTGCGCCTGGGAGATGGCCCCATCGTTCCAATTGACGCATACGGAGCTTTCAGGATCAACCGGGCAGACCGCCCCCTTTTCCTCGAGCGTCTTGCCGTCGAGGCCTATTCGCCCAGCCAGATAGAAGAAACCCGCCATGCCATAAACGAGTCTCTTGGTACGGTTCCTCGTTCCGTTCTTTTTGCCGACAAGCAAACTGAAACTTCCTCCGGGGCGAGAAACTCAGTCCTGCAAACGATTGCGACTATCGACACCCTTCCTCGCCCGGAAAAAATTGAGCGCTATCGACGTATGAGCCCGCGAAATGAAATTCTCCTGCTCGGCGCGATCGCTGTCATTGCAGCCCTGGTAGTCGGCTTTCCAGCTTTTCTACGACATTTTTGCTACCTTCTCATGCTGGTTGCGTTACCCGCACTTCTACTACTGATGCACAAGGACTCCGACCAGTGGACTCTCTTTGCACCTGCGGTAGCGACCGCCCTGACTGGGTGGGTACTCGCCATGCGCATGGCTCGCTACCTCCCTTCCCGTAAGCGACCGAAAAGACCGTCTGACGCACGCCCTCCCGCAACGGCGACAGCCGATTAGCACGTCTTGGAATCATTTTCCACTTTCCGCCCGGTCGGCCCGCCCCTAGGTCTATTCCCCGGAGGGATTGTCTCCCCTCAAGAGAAGGGCCTCTCTGCAAAAGGCCTCATTCCTGTGAATACCAAAGAAAAAGCCGCAACTCTGGTTGAAGCCCTGCCCTACCTGCAGCGCTTCCGGGGAAAAACATTTCTTATTAAGATCGGTGGATCCGCAATGGACAGCCCGGACTTGGTAAGTTCTATCATGCGAGACATTGTCTTTCTGGAGGTGGCCGGCATCAACCCGGTAGTCGTTCATGGGGGTGGCAAGGCGATTTCAGCAGCAATGGAGGCCGCCGGCCTCGAGGCCAGATTTGTTGAGGGCTTCCGGGTCACCAGTTCGGAAGCAATTTCGATTGTAGAGGCAACCCTTGGAAACACCATCAACCCGGCCCTGGTGGACCTTCTTAGTAGACACGGAGGGCACGCCACCGGAATCCCGGGAACCGAAGTGTTCCAGGCAACACGTATCACGGAGTCGGGGCGGGAACCCGTTGATATCGGCCGGGTCGGCAAGGTTGAGTCCTGCCACACCGATGAGATCCTGAAGACCATTGCCTCGGACGCGATTCCAGTTGTTTCACCCCTCGGCTGTGAGATCGGCTCCGGGAAGGCTCTCAACATCAACGCGGACCTCGCCGCCGCAGCACTCGCGTGTACTCTTAAACCTGCCAAGTTGCTTTTTGTCTCGGACGTCCCCGGACTTCTTCGCGACCCACAGGATCCCGCAAGTCTGATTCCTTCCGTAGATCCCTTGGAGGCCACCGCCCTTACGGATGCCGGAGTCATCTCCGGTGGAATGATCCCAAAAGTTCGATCCGCAATCGAAGCCCTCGAAGCGGGAGTGGAGAAGGTTCATTTTATTGATGGACGAATTCCACATACCGTTCTCCTAGAAATCTTTACTCCCGAGGGAATCGGAACCGAAATCACCCAATAGTGCCAACCTCTCTGCCCGGACCGGTCTCGTGGTTCCCGGCACTTGACTTTAGAGCTTACCTTTCCCGACCCTGTCCTTCTTCTGATGAATACGGCCGAAAAACTCGCCCGCTACGTCCTCCCCACTTATTCGCGCTTTTCCGTCAGCCCGGTACGAGGTGAGGGCACTCTGCTCTGGGACGCGGACGGTAAGCGATATCTCGATTTCTGCTCCGGCCTGGCGACGTGCACTCTTGGCCACGGAGACAACGCCCTCTCCCGCGCTATCGCGCGTCAGGCCGGCGATTTAATTCACTGCTGCAACCTCTATCAGATCGACAAGCAGGCAGAGCTGGCAGAATGCCTTGTAGAGGAATGCCTCGAGCTCCAAGGGCGAGTCTTTTTCAGCAACTCCGGCGCCGAATCCAACGACGGTCTCGTCAAGCTCGCCCGACGTTTTGGCAGAGCGCGGACCGGGGACAAGGCTGAGTCTCGTCATGAGATCATCACCTTCCACCAGTCCTTTCATGGCCGCACACTTGGAGGAATCGCAGCGACGGCCCAAAGCAAGGTGAAAGAAGGATTCGATCCCCTTCTTCCCGGGTTTCACCATAGCCCTCTCAACGATTTAGAATCTCTTGCCTCCGCGATAGGACCTGCCACCTGTGCCATCATGCTTGAACCTATTCAGGGCGAGGGCGGAATTCATCTGGCGACTCCCGAATTCCTCCGGGGTGTGCAGGATCTTTGTGAACAGAAAGACCTTCTTCTTCTTCTTGATGAGGTCCAATGCGGTCTCGGGAGAACAGGGAATATGGCCGGCTGGCGTAGTATCGAGCCCAGCCTGACTCCTGATGCTGTCTCATGGGCAAAGGGTCTGGGAGGGGGCTTTCCCGTAGGGGCTTTCTGGGTATCCGACAGGCTTACCTCTCAAAATAAGCCTCTTTTCGAGCTTCTTGGGACCGGATCTCACGGTTCCACCTTCGGGGGAAGCCCCCTCGCCTGTGCCGCGGCGCAGGCTGTTCTTCGTGAGGTCATCGATAACGACCTCCCCCAGCGGGCCACCCTGCACGGACAAACCATCCGAGCCACTGTCGAAGGCTGGCAACACCAGGCCATCACCGAAGTTCGTGGAAAAGGCCTTCTTCTGGGCGTTGGCCTCCAAGCTGCCGCATTCGACGCTCCAGAGGGCACGCCTGCATCGATCCACCTCTCCAAGGAACTAGCAAAGTCCGGCCTTCTCGCCCCTCCCGCTGGGCCTGATACCGTCCGCCTCATGCCACCGCTCACGGTTTCAGAAGAGGAAATTCACGAGGCTCTCGGGATTTTCAGGCACACCCTCGACCAGCTTTGCAATTAGGAGGGCAGGGATTTTCTTCTGCTTTCCTTGATTCTCTGCCGATTCTCCCTCACGGTCTCCCTTCCCTTTTTCCGATGGTTGGTGCTGTCCGGCTCCTCCAATCAGCGAATACTGAACATTTAGATCAAATGGACCATCTTCTCTCAATCGAATCGATGTATCCCCAGAACATCGTGAAGTATATTGACCACGCGGTGACTCTTAAGACGCGCCGGGGCGATCACGAAGAATTTCCCCTCTCGGGACAAGTCTGGGCTCTCATTTTTTCGAAGTCCTCAACCCGTACTCGCGTCTCATTCGAGGTGGGCATCCGTGAGCTCGGAGGATCACCCCTTTTTCTCAGTTCGAACGATATTCAGCTCGGCCGAGGGGAACCAATTAAGGACACCGCCCGCGTTCTGGGCCGCATGGTGCACGGTGCGATTATCCGGACCTACGCCCAGAGTGATGTTGAGGAATTCTCCTCCTTCGCGGGCATTCCAACCATTAATGCGCTCACAGATGAAGAACACCCGTGCCAGATCCTCGCCGACTTGCTCACCGTCAGGGAAAAACTAGGAAGCTGGGAGGGCAAGAGATTTGCCTTCGTAGGTGACGGCTATAGCAATATGGCCCGTTCGTGGTGCTGGGCCGCCAAACACCTCGGATTCCAACTGACGAT
>DFWB01000058.1:18792-27314 GCA_002380675.1 Akkermansiaceae bacterium UBA4145 | reverse complement strand
TGGCCAACAAGGATTTTCTCCGACCACGAAGCAGGCAGAAGGAGCATATCGACTTCCTGCGGAATACCAGCAACTGGCTCATTGGCCGAGAGGAACTCTCCGGAATCGGCCCAAAACCAATTCGCTACTACAAGCTTCTCCTCTCCTCCCAGAAAGTATCCTTTGTTAACAAGCTCAACCTGTTCTTCATACCGGGACTCTTCCTCCTGATCTCACTCTTTGTCTGGAATAGTCGACGCTCCTAGGCAGGAACTCAGGAATTAAGAGATCCTCCCCAAGCGCGCTATTATAGCTCATCTATCGGCACCATGCTTTCTCGAAGGTTCACCCTGATTCTCGCGATCATTGCCATTGTGGCAGGCAGCATGGCTGCCATCCACCTGAGCAACAAGGATCTCGGAATCATATTCGGAACCACTTCTGAACCGGCAGGCCGCTTACTTTACCCGGATTTTGAACTCAGCGATGTTGAAGAGCTGATTATCCAAAAAGGAGAGAGCGATCGAAACAGATTCGTGAAGCGCGGAGGAGTCTGGCAAATGATTACACCGGTGCGAGACCGCGCTGATTACGCTATCCTTCAGACCATCATTTACGCTGCTCGCCACCTCCGGATAGAAGATAGCTTCAAGAACAGAGCGATAACGGAGGAAGAGAGCGGGATGCGCGCCTCCGCTTCTAACACTGGACCATACCAGATAACCCTCAAGGGGGTCGCCGGGGAGCTTCTCGCGGATTTCACCGTAGGAAGACGATCGGCATGGCACCGTTTGGACGAGGAAGATGGCCACCTCCATGAGACGTTCTTCGTGAAACCCCGGGAGAAGTCATTAGATGATCATGTGTATGTCTGTTCTTCCCCCAAAAAGATCCCATTCGATATTCGTCGTATTCTTGATCGTGGCCTGAGTCGGCTTCGCGACCATCATCCTGTTCTCATAGATCAGAAAAGTATTTCGGGCATCAGGATCCGATCAGAAGGAAGAGAAATCATGCTCAGTAGAAGTCCTGATCAATCCTCCGTGTGGCGCATGATGAAACCCCTCGAAACGAGAACCAAGCCTGCCATGGTGAATGGTCTTATCGTCGGGCTCTCCCAGATGAGAGCAATTCGGATACATGAACGAAAATCAATCACCATTCCACCGCGTCCACCTGGAGCATTTTTGCTCCAACTTGAACTCACTTCGAAAGGCGCTGGAACCGACCAATCATCTTCCTCGACCATTCTGACAATTGAGCCTCCTGCTCCTCCCGAGGCTGACACAGTGCTTGCAACCTCTGAAGAGCGGCCGGGACTTGTATTTGAGCTGCCTCGCAATCCCGTAGCCGGTGGAATCTCGCTTACCCAGCTCCCCCTCAAGGTTGATCAACTCAGGGATAGAACGCTCGCCGACTTCGAAATCTCTTCTCTTAGATCTATGACCATCCATCAGTCCACACGTCCTTCTCCGATTCATGTGTTCCTTGGAAAAGACCGGACTGGACGCCCTCGATGGACCCTGCAGGAAAAGAATCAGGTATCGCCCGCTAACGAAGCCCGCGTTGCAAAGGTTTTAGCATCCCTTACACGCGATGAAGTTGTCGGCTTTGCTTCGAATGCCGCTGCCAACCTATCCCGTTACGGGCTTTCTCCCCCGACAAAGAGAATCCTCCTTGAGCTTAAGCAGGGCGAACCAGTCGACATCATCTTCGGTCGCTCACCAGAAGGACGGTGCTTCGCCATGAGGCAGGGAACTTCAACGGTCGCAGAGATCAGCCCGGCAAGCTATACCTCCATAGCGGCCGAAGTCTACCAATGGCAGGACTCTTTGCTCATGCCGTTCTCAATTGTTGATCTCAGCGCCATGAAAATAGAGCATTTCCCCATTTCTGTTCCTCTCGGAGATCCTGCTCTGACTCTAAAATACAAATTCTTATCTGAGGAGTGGAGCGCCCGCCAGTACGAAGAGGATGTAACTCCTGAGCTGAACAAGCATCGGGCCAATCAATTCCTCAAGTTCATGGAGGAATTACGTGTTGAGCAATGGCTGAACCCGGACAGCCCTGCTGCCGCCCGCGCCCTGCGCTCCCCCAGCTTTCGGCTGACCGCAATCTTTCAGGAACTTGATGAGGAGGGAGAGCTGAAGGGATTCCGTGAATCCTCTTTTGAACTCGCTGCGGCCAGCTCTTCTCCCAGAAATCGGATATTCTACGGCAAAGTCACAGGGAATCCCAACTACTTCGTCATCGGCTCCGAAGCCTACTCCAGCTTGAAAAGCTCTCTACTCGATACCGCGGAGCCTTGATTCACAAGGTTTTCGCTTCAATTGGGAGCCTAGAGGCTCACACCGCATTATCTAGCGCAACTGAGGAAGCTTGGCATCGCTACAATTCGGCTCCGGTATCCTTATCCTTTATCACATGCCTTGTCAGGAGGCTCTCGCCCTCGATTAGACGGACCCTGATGGCATAGCCCCAGCCCTCTACTCTCTCTCGGTGGATTCTTTAGCCCCATTTCTTCAGAAAGAAGGCGATCATACGCTCTCTTTTATTCATCCATCTTCAGAACCCGCTTATTTCATTGTGGAAACGGATCTCCTTACCTTAGATTTGGGGCCCGGATGGAACTCGACCTGTTGGATGTTCACTTCGATCTAAAGGATATAAAGCCCCGCGAGATCGAAGAGGCCCTCGAAGACCCTTTTTCGGTTAGGTTCCTCCCTGATCGGGATCGAAGTGATGGGGAAACCCGCTACTATGCACTCGGCCGCACTGTTGAGGACCGTTACCTGTTCCTCTGCTTCTGGTCCGACGGCAAAAAAGTTAGAGTTGTAGCTGTGAGGGATCTCACTGAGGGCGAGCGGAAGTATTACGATCGTAAATATGCTGAATACAAGTAGAGCATGAAATCCATTTCTACATGGGGTGAAATCCCTGACTTTTCGAGTGAGGCTGAGGAAGCCGAGTTCTGGAAAGACCACGAACTGATGCCCCAGCTGATGAAAGCGTCCGAGCACGTTCCTGATGGCCGTGAATCAACGACTATCACTCTACGGTTCGATCCCAGAATGCTCTCCCGAATCAAGCGTATTGCGAGAGAGCGGTTTCTCAATTATCAGTCCATGATGAAGCAGTGGCTCGCGGAACGACTGGAAATTGAACAACGCGGTGACGACCGCTGATGCCTGTCGCCGGATTCCCCTCTCTTTTGCGGAAGAGCCGTCTATGGTTCTTAGGCTTCGCTTTGTGGGCTCTCATCCTATGGATCCTCTCAGGCAGACCACCTCCCGAAGTAAGCACCCTTGATCTACCAGGATTTGATAAAATTCTTCACTTTGTGTATTTCCTGATAGGAGCCGTCCTCCTGTCAATCGCACTGCATCTTCGTGGATCCTACTCATGGCGCCACAACCTCGTCGTTGTCGTCATTGCCCTTGCTATGACCGGGGCCATCGACGAATGGCATCAATCCTGGATCCCTGGCCGTTCAGGCAATGACCTTGGTGACTGGATTGCAGACCTCCTCGGGTGTTTTTCTGGGGCCCTGATCTGCAAACCTCTCCATGCCCTGCGGAAACCAGCGCATTAGCTACCGGCGATCTCAGGAGGTCCCTCCGTCTTGTGATTGGGGTTTCCCCACCTGATGAGAATCATCTACCTTTCCTCCCAGCGCTATGTCTCCGTCCAAGAAGATCAATGAACTTCGGTCCCTCCTTGAGAGACACAACCGGCTCTATTATGTGGAGGCCAGACCAGAAATAGCTGATACCGAGTATGACCGCCTGTTTCGGGAGCTCGAAACAATGGAGCAACAACATCCCGAACTGGATGATCCTAACTCCCCTACACGACGGGTAGGCGGAGCCCCGCTCGAGGGGTTCAATCAGGTGAACCATCCAGTTCCGATGCTCTCCATCGACGACGTATTTACCGAAGAAGAGGTTCTGGATTTTTACCAGCGGCTGCAGAAGAACCTTGGCAGAAAAAGTATCACCGTAACCATCGAGCCAAAAATCGATGGGGTTGCCACTTCTCTGGTTTACAGGGATGGCGCTCTTGCTTACGGCGCTACCCGTGGAGATGGCCTGACCGGAGACGAGATCACTGCAAATCTCCGAACTATTCCCAGTCTGCCGCTTACGCTGAAGGCTCCCTTCCCTGCGATGCTGGAAATTCGCGGAGAGGTCTTCATGCCTAACCAGGCATTTGCTCGTCTGAACGAAGAACGGGAAGAAGCCGGCCTGCAAACATTCGCGAACCCAAGGAACGCAACCGCAGGAACTCTGAAACAGCTCGATTCTCGGTCAGTGGCTAAACGCCCCCTTGCCTTTATCGCGCACGGGCTTGGCGCTATGGAGGGCCTTGATCTATTGAGCGAGGGGGACTTCCGCTCACTCCTCAATTCCTGCTCTATCCCATGCAACGAGCCGGTATGGACCACTGATACCTCAAATGGTGTGCTCTCAGCGATACGAGAACTTGGACAACGGCGACTCGAACTCCCTTATGCTACCGACGGCGCCGTGATCAAGATTGCATCCCTTTCGGACCGAGCTGCACTCGGAGCAACTTCCCGCGCTCCCCGGTGGGCAGTAGCCTTCAAATATCCTCCAGAGCAAAAGCCGACGCGCTTACTTGATATAACAGTACAAGTCGGACGAAGTGGAATTCTGACACCTGTGGCTGAACTGGAACCCGTGTCTCTCTCAGCTACTACCGTATCCCGAGCGACCCTGCACAATGAATCCTTTATTCACGAGCGAGATATCCGCATCGGAGACACGGTCCTTACGCATAAATCTGGAGAAATCATCCCCGAGGTTCTGAAAGTCATTACGGAAGACCGCCCGCCTGGCACGAAGGCATTCTCGATGGAGGAGCATCTCCAAGGAATCTGTCCGGCCTGCAATTCTCCTATCGCCCGTCGGGCAAACTCTGAGAGCAAGGAACGCCCCGTTGTCACATGGTGGTGCGAGAACCCTCTGTGCCCTAACAAGGCAGTCGCAGCCCTCACCCACTTTGCCCAGCGCAAGGCACTCGATCTCGAGGGTCTCGGCGAATCAGTCGCTATCAAACTGGTTGAGTCCGGCATGGTAAAGTCGCCTCTGGACCTCTTCTCTCTTCGACTCCAAGAACTGTCGGATCTACTACTTGATCCGGCACGTCTCCAGACCGGGGAGAGCTCCAGACCTCGACGCTTTGGAGAAAAGAAGGCTCAGCTTCTGATCGACTCCATAAATAAATCAAAGGCAGATCGGCCACTTTCCAGGTGGATTTTCGCTATGGGTATTCCCCAAATCGGGGAGTCCGCCTCAAGGGAGCTGAGCCGCCTGCACAAAACCTTACCGGATATCTCCTCCAGCGAAATCCTCCGCACCATTTGCCTTCTTGCAGATCTAGAAGAGGAAAGAAAAGAGGTCTCCCCCCAGAATAAGGACAGACCTCCCCGTGATGACGCAGAGAGGAGTGCCCGGAAGAAGCTCCATGACGCACTGAAGGCAAGAATACAAAAGGCAGAGGATGAAATCGCAGACTACGAGGTCTCCCCGGACATTGGGGCAGTCGCATCTCGTAATCTGATAGCATTCTTCAGCTCCCAGCACGGGAAAGAATTCATGCAGCAATTCGAGAGACTCGGACTTTGCCCCGAGTCGGCAAACTTCCTCCCGCTGCCATCGAAGGCACCCGCAGCAACTGACATGCCTCTAGCGGGGAAAACCTTTGTCATAACTGGAACTCTTTCTCAGCCCCGTTCCATATACAAGGAGATGATAGAGCAAGGCGGTGGGAAGGTGAGCGGATCTGTCTCTGGCAACACCAGCTACCTACTCGCAGGTGAAGGAGGAGGGTCAAAACGAGACAAGGCGGACAAGCTCGGGGTCGATATCCTCTCCGAGGACCAACTGATCTCTATGCTCAAATGAGAGCTCCTATCCGTAGCCCTAGACACACCTTGACATTATAGCTCTGGTCCAATTGCCTCCGCACCATGTGGGCCATATTCAGCCCCAATCAAAATCGATGGCTCTTCTTTCCTCCATCCTCCTTTTCCTGTCTCTAACAGTAATTTTAGCGGCAGAGCAAACCCTGTTTGAAGACTTCGAGAAGGGAGGCTTCGAAGCATGGCGCATGACAGGCAACGCGTTTGGGAGATCTGCCTCTTCCACGCAAGGCGGAAACCAGCCTGGCGAAATTACCGGGTTTGCAGGGGAATCCTTCGCTAGCTCCTTTACTCAGGGCGCCAAAGGGATGGGTTCGCTAACCTCATCCCCCTTCACTATTCGAAAATCATATATCAGCTTTTTGATCGGGGGTGGGAACCTGAAGGGACTCACCTCCATTCAGCTCCTAGTGGATCAGAAAATTGTAAGAGAGTCTATCGGTCAGTCCGATTACAACATGCTCCCGAAGACGTGGGACGTCAGCACTCTCCTAGGGAAGGAGGCCGCCCTGAGGATTGTAGATGCCTCAACCCGCCCGCACGGTTACATCCTGATTGACCATATCCTGTTCAGTAACAAACCAGAGCCCTCATTCCCCGCTGCTACCAAGAATGGCCTTCCAGTGATTCCGGGGCTTACTGCCACCTCCCTTATACCAGGATTACAGATTCCAAAGGAGAGCAATCTTAAGATCTTCGCTACCTATGCAGATCACGACCTTTATTCCCCAAATGCCCTTTCCATCGATACGGACGGCAACCTGCTTGTAACAGAAACGCATCGTTCCGGGCATTGCGTACCAAGCACCATAGACCACCCCTACTGGCTCAACGACGATCTCGCCGCCGTGACGCTAAACGACAGAAAGAAACTTCACCAGAAATGGAATCACCGGTATCCCATCGCAAAATTGACTGATCGATCCGACAGAATTCGCCTTCTGAAGGACAGCGACAAAGATGGCATCGCCGACCAGAATACGATTTATGCTGATGGATTTGACGACCTCCTCGATGGAGCAGCAGGTGGCGTCATCTCTCTCAACGAGAGAGTCTATTTTGCCTGCATTCCTCATATCTGGTCCTTTCGCGATACCGATAAGGACGGAAAGGCGGACGAGCAGAAGAAGTTACTCTCCGGTTTTGGACCAAGGATTTCGCTGGCAGGACATGGTCTCGACGGATTCGCGCTGGGCCCTGACGGCCGGATTTATGGAACCGTGGGCGACCGGTCCATGAATGTCTCGACGCAGGAAGGCCGCCGATTCTCTTATAATGATCAGGGCGCAGTTTACCGGTTCGATCCAGATGGCTCGAACTTTGAAGTCGTTCATACTGGATTGCGAGATCCTCAGGGCATCGCCTTCGATCGCTTGGGCAATCCTGTGACGGTAGATAGCGATTCTGGCCAGGGTGACAAATCTCGGGTCATATACGTTGTCGAGGGTGGGGACAGCGGATGGCGTACGGGCCATGAAAACCTCCATACTTTCCATCGGGAAATAGGCTATTCCCAGCGACCTGTAAATCAGTGGATGCAAGAGCGCCAATGGGACACCTTTCACAACAACCAAGCAGCTTTTCTTCTCCCTCCCGTTGGTGTGCTCACCGTTAACCCTGCAGGACTCACCTATCATCCCGGAACGGGATTTCCTGATCGCTTACTAAACTCCTTTCTTCTGTGCGATAACAGTGGCACCCCGGAAAGCTCTGGAACCTGGTCTTTCCAGCTCAATAGAGAAGGTGCCGGCATGAGAATGGAAACTCCGCAAAAACTGATATGGGGCACCATGGCAACTGACCTCGCATTCGGAACCGATGGCCACCTCTACATCTGTGACATAATTGGGCAAAGCAACTCAGAGCGTCCTGGAAGAATTTTTTCCCTCTCAGCCAGACAAAGTCCAAACCGTCCCCTCGATCCCGGGGTGGCTCCTCTATTTGCCGGGGGCGGCATCCGAAAAATCCCCTCCATCAAGCTATTTGAGCTGATGAAACACGAAGATTACCGCGTTCGCCTACGGGCCCATCTCGCTCTCGCGGACCGTCCGGAGGCCGTTCCCTACTTCATCAATGCAACTCGACAAAAAGAAAGCCTCAATCTTGCTCTCCATGGCACCTGGGGCCTCTGGATTCGAGCACGACGCCGTGGATCGGCAGCCTCCACCGAACGTCTTTTGGAGCTACTCGCAAACCCCGTCGAAGAGCTTCGCGCTCAAGCAGCTCGAGCCCTCGGGGAGTCCCCCCTCAAGGACGCTGGACGACTGGTTAATTCCTTGCAGGACCCCTCTTCGCGGGTGCGTGCCTTCGCTGCTATTTCACTCGCTCGCCTTCGAGTGAGAGCCGCGTTCAACCCCGCACTCCTTTTACTCGCCGAAAACGAGGACAAGGACCCCTATCTCCGCCATGCAGGTGTCATGGCACTCACACGATCAGGCACCGAGGGAGAACTTGTGGCCTTGGCCAAGCACTCCAGCAAAGCAATCCGCATGGCATCTGTCTTAGCGCTAAGGCGGTTGGCCTCTCCGGGCCTCATTCATTTCTTTTTCGACGAGGAGAGCGAGATTGCGGATGAAGCCATCAGAGCAGTTCACGATCT
>DFWB01000058.1:17463-18483 GCA_002380675.1 Akkermansiaceae bacterium UBA4145 | reverse complement strand
GTTCACGATCTTCCGATAGAGAAATCTCGCCCAGCCGTAGCCGCATTATTGGACGAATACGCCCCCGGCCAGAAGGGGCGCCCGCTATCCCGTATGATCCTCAGGAGAATTCTCCATAGCGCATTCCGGACGGGAGGGGATCAGAATGCCTCCCGTCTCCTTCGTTTTTCCGCCAATACAGAAATGCTTCTCAGCGATCGAATGGAGGCACTACGACTCCTCTCAGTCTGGACTAATCCTCCAGCTGTGGATCAGTCCTTAGGCCGGCACGCACCACTGCCCCCCCGGGAAAAAGGACCAATTGAGTCCTCTTTGACCCGAGAACTTCCTTCTCTTCTTGGCTTGAATGATGAAATTTCTGAAGCCGTTCTAAATCTCGCAAGGCAATACGAGGTAGCTCTCGAAAAGCCATGAATGTGGCCGATAGGGCGCCCCATAGCAGGGCGACCCACAGCACAACAGTCCAGCTGGAGATCTTCTGAGGCTGTCTATTGGTTCCACACAGGCCTACGATCCCGCATTACCTGCCAGCCAAGATGTTTCCATTGCGGTGGCTACCTACAGTCTATGTCTTCTCCCTGAGGGAATTCAGCAATTCCAGACGCCCGGCAGTAACAGAGTGGCAGCCCACAAGCCGGCTTCACTCCACCCGGAGCAGATCTCTCCACTGGTGCAGTTCAACCCCTTCCCCCAAGCCTCCAACCTTATTAATAAGCTCTTCACAACGTGCACGCCAACGCTCGTAGTCAGGGGCACCCTTCGGGTCATCTGCACTCCGGGGAAACACAAGATAGGTAACGGTTAGGTCTGATACCGGGCGACTATATGGAGTCGCATTAGCGTTGATCTCACGAGCCATCCGCAGGGACGCCTCTCCAACCTTGTAGGTGGGTCCCGCATCCCCGACGATAGCGGGGTAGGCCACTCGTCCATGAACAACGATCGCAAAATCTCCAATGTTCGGAGCGTAGGGGTCGCGTCGATCTTTCACTATATTTGCTGGAATAACAATGAATGGGT
>DFWB01000058.1:2374-17187 GCA_002380675.1 Akkermansiaceae bacterium UBA4145 | reverse complement strand
CGTCGATCTTTCACTATATTTGTTGGAATAACAATGAATGGGTCATACTCAGCAATCAGAAAGCTCGCGAATTTCATATCCGCGACACCTGCCTCCAGCATCTTCATCCTGCTCCTTAACCAAGCAGCGCGATCCTTTCCCACCGAGGGATCTTCCAGCTCCTTTTTGGCATTGCCGATCCTAGTCTCCCAGCCCGCAATCATTGGATTAGGCGTAGATCCTGTTTTCCTCCATCGATAACTGGTGAATGGCTGATAGTTTGTTGAGTTAACAATCGCATCTGGCATCTGGGGCAGCCTATCCCCATCCGATCCATCAGAAACGACATCCATCTCAGCCTGCATCATGAAGAGTCGCTGCCCGGTTGCCTCCGAACGCAGGTTCAAAATCGTTTCGCAATCGTAAAAATTATGCCTGCTGAGGATCTCACTCAATCGACCTATGTCACTTTTGATTCTGGCAGATTTATTCGCATACAATTGGCGATACCAAGCCGAGACCTTTCCTTGTGGAATCATGTCTCTTAACCCCGGAAAGAGCTCCATGAGGTGGGGACTTGTCAGTGCTACTTCTGACAGTGACGTCGCCGGGCGAGGCATACGCACTTTCAGGGAATACTCAGCAAGATAGGAGTCCCCGTCATCCCGTTCCATAGATGCCAGCTCCCCCTCTTCTGCATCGAACACAACTTTCAGATTAATCCCTTTCGAAAGACTCCTGATATTCGTGTCGGAGAGAGGCCGAAGAGTTCCACGGGGAAACCTTGGATCGGGATCCGACTCGAGCGGGGAGAGTGACTCTTCTGGTCCTCTCTTCATCAACGCCTCCCCTCCGTTATTTTTTTCAACCGCAGCTGATCTTTTCCTCACGATTTCTCCAAGACCGTTCTTCACCTTCCCTCCCAGTGGCGTAAGCAGGACAAGAAGTCCGAATACTCCCACCACCAACAGACCAAATCCAAGAATTACCCCTCGATAATCGAGTGGCAGACGAGCTGACCTTTTACGGTTTCGGGACATGGCAAAGCAGACTCAATCTCCCTCTTCCGGAACAGCGCGCGGTCTGTTGCGCATGAAATACCGCAATATCCCGGGCGGCATGGTGGCAAGTGCAGTGGCAATCAGGGAAACCTTCAATCCTGGGTATGATCGAGGCTGCTCACGCTGCAGTGCGAGCAACGCCTCCAAGACGACCTCCTCCTTGGAAACAAAGAACCACTCACGGGCAGGACTCTCCTCAAGGGACCCCTCCCGGCCCGCAATCTCTCCAAAGCCAGTATGCACCGGACCCGGACAAACAGTCAGGACTGGAATCTCGTGATCAATTAACTCGAGCCGCAGCGCCTCAGAAAAACTGGTCACGTAGGATTTGCTCGCTGCGTAGACTGCAAAGTCTGGAATAGGAAGTAGCGAGGCGAGGGAGCTGACGTTAAGCACTGCACCATGGCCCGATTGGATCATATCAGGAAGAAACCCATGGGTCAGGTGAGTTAGAGCGATGACATTCAAACTCAACATCTGCTCCATCTTCTCCCAGTCCCCTGTCACGAACTCTCCATAATCCCCCATCCCAGCGTTATTGACCAGAAGACTGGGGGCCCAATCATGCTCCTTCACGATGGCGATCAACTCTTCGCGCGCCTCCGCCGAGGTCAAATCAGCATTAACAATCTCTACCTTGAGACCGGAATGTTCACCTTGTAACTGGTCTCGCAAAAGCCCTAACTCCTCCTCACGACGCGCCACAAGAACAAGTCTTCGGCAATGAGGGGCAAGCTGACAGGCGAACTCCTCTCCGAGGCCGCTTGATGCCCCTGTAATTAGCGAACAGTCGTAGAGAAGAGGGGAATCCACCGTAATATTACTATACTTACCTATTCCCCCGGAGATGGCCCCGGAGCAGCCTGACCCTGAACTTTCACAACTCGGAGGGGAAGCCTGATAACAAGTTCTCCATCTACTGTAACGTCGACATGATAAATTCCTGCACTGGAAAACTTCAATCCCTGAAAGTTAAGAACGAGATTCCGGGTCAGGAAAGGGACCTCATCCGGAACCTTGATCGGCATATCCGCACGAATCGGCATCTTGGATGGGTCCACTGAATTTCCATCCTCATCAATAATATTGATCGTCATCCGGTGATCACCGGAGTCCTCTGGAAGAACACATATCCGCATCGCAAGGGAACAATGGGGATGCACTACCGGCAGCTTCGTAGCACGTAGCGCATCGAAAGTACCGTTAATCACCATTTTACCGTTTCCATAGTCGGCGGCGAAGTCACAAAGAGTTGCTATTTGGATATCCATTACGAATCTGACCTGTTGTGTCTGGACCCATGAACATGAAACGTCCAGCGCCAAGTCGCCAACCTATTCATCCTCTTCAACCGGTATCGCCACAGGCGCCTCATCAACAGGAATAGCAGGCAAAGCTTCCCCTACAGGATCTACCGGCTCTCCGTCCTCCTCCCACTGCTCCACGGGAATTGCCTTTAGTATTTTTCCATTCAGAGTGATCAGGTTGCCATCTTCGTCAATTGGCTGCGCTGCGGGGATCGCTGAAGAGGAGTCCTCGCCCTCCTCAATAACGACAAGCGCCTTGGACGGAGGGCGAATCATATCCTCGATGACTTCCTTAAATTCCTCAAAAAACGCCGGAATCATTGGAGCCGCCTTCCTGCCTCCGGAAATATCCTCTCCAGGATCACCTTCGTAAAGCGCTGCGAATGCAAGCCTTGGGTTTTCGGCCGGGAAGAATCCCGCATACCAAGCAACCTCCTGATCGAGCGCGGGGATCCATTGGCCTGTCCCTGTCTTCGCGCAAACCTCGGCAAATGTTAAACTCCCCCTCCGTCCAGTACCCCAGGCGGAATGGGCAACATCGTACATGCCTTGATGAACGATCTGCACTGCATCCGGATCTAGATCCAGAGCATTACGAGACTGCGGATCAGCCGCCTCAAGGACTCCTCCTGAGGGGTCCTGAACCTGTCGGATCAACTGCAATTTCGGTAACACTGATCCGTTCGCTATACCAGCCATGGACTGTGCCACCTGAAGTGGAGTAGCTTCCCAAGCCTGACCAATGGAGTAATTTGCTGTATCTCCATCGGTAAACGGTCTTCCGTAATTCTTTAGCACATACTCATTAGTCGGGACTCGTCCAGAGGACTCCCCGAACAGAGGCAAGCCGGAACGGGATCCATACCCAAGTCTTCTCGCCGTTGAAAGAAATGAACTTGGCCCCGTATCGATCCCAACCAAATAGAACCAGCAGTTGTTCGAACGCGCAAGTGCCCGGGTGACGTTCATAAGTCCCTCGGGCTCTTTAGTCCAGTTCCACATCTGGGTTGGTGGGTTTGCCCCTACTTCAATAAACTCCGGACAGTCGACCTCCGTCCATTCCTCAACTACTTTCTGGGTTAATGCGGTAAGAGCTACCACTGGCTTGAAGCTTGAGGCCGGGGGATATAACCCTTGAAACGCCCGACCAAACATGGGGCGGGATTTATCTTCCGTGAGCACTCCCAACTCCTCGTTACTGATGCGCGGAATCCACACATTAATATCGTAACTAGGCCTCGAGGCGAGAACCAGAACCTCGCCTGTAGGAATATCCACAACGACGAAGGCCCCACGCTGACAGCTATCTTTCAGAACCTTTTCCGCGTGCTGCTGCCAATCAAGATTCAAGGTTGTGACAACCGTGCGGCCAATCCTAGGACGCTCGGTTAACTCATCACGAATTTTCCGACCATTGGAATCAAAAATCAGCTTTCGCTCCCCCGCTTTTCCGGTCAGATCTTCATCCATTGTTCTCTCGAGACCAGCGTCTCCACGAGTATCCTCAAAAAGAAGGTCCCCATGAACGATAGGACCGGCAGGCAATCGACCTTTGCTTCTCACGTACCCGATGACATGAGCCGCTAAGTCTCCACCCGGATAATGTCGTAAGTAGACTGGATGCATGATCAAGCCGGGCATAAGTTGCGCATTAAAGACCTTTTCCTTCTCGGGCGGAACCGGGGAAGCACCAAAAACAAGTGGAAGCCAGCGCCGGTGCTTGTAGTGAGAGAGGAGATCCCTATCTGCTACTTCATAATTCTTCCCCGCGATCTTTGACGCATGCGCCAGACGCTCCTTTGCCCAAGCCAGAATATCGGCATCAACTGGATCGGTAAAATGCACAAACTGAAGCGCGAGCTGATATCCGACTCTGTTTTCCGCAAGGGGTCTGCCATTACGGTCGGTGATCAATCCTCGAAGACCGGGTATACTCAAGGTCATCGTCCTCGCATCAGGACGTGTGAGCACTGAAGCCTCTCCTCCCCCCCCTTCTTCGGTTGTTTCAAGAGCCTCCTCCCTAACTTCCTGCCCGAAACCAGCGCCCAACAGGGTTGGCAACATCAGGAGGAAAGCTATCCAGCATTTTTTCATGGCCCGGTCCCAAATTACCTCAGGTTCAAACTCACGGCAATCCTGAGATCTATTCCATGAGCAGCGCAAGAACTCCACCATGCAGTTTGGATTTCTGATCCATATTAATTCGCCTCAACACGGAGCCGAATAAACCGGGGAGTGACCCCATCGTAAGGAAAAAGGTCCTCAGCCTGGACCCATTCCCCCTCGGCAGTGGGCCAGATTACAGATTCCGAGACCGATTCAGGCCCTGCTTCCCAAAAAAGAAGATCCGAGGAGACCTCTGGAATAACTCGAGTCGCTGCGGAGAGGTAAGGGCGAAAATAAACCAGAGCAAGCTCTCCAGTCGGAGTTAAAAAAGGAGATTCGAGAGCACCTCTGTCCCAAACACCAGGATCAAGTCCCAGGCCAAACTCTACAAGATTGCTCAACCCATCCGCGTCCGGGTCTGCTGCGCTCTGCGCAGCCAACTGTCCAGCATCTCCAAACAGACGCTCGGCCCATGCGCCATAAGAATCTCGGAATATAACAGACACAACCCCTGCCTCAGAGGAGCCGTCCACAGAGGTAGCTTCTAATACAAAGGTATACCGCCCTGCAACAGTGGCAGATACAACGGTATCTTCGTTATCGCTATTTCCAAACGTTGCCAGGGCAGGACCGTCCTGCTGACTCCACCTGAGCGTCACCACATCCCGGCTCAATGAGCCATAGCTCACCGTCGCATCGAGCGTTGCTGCCGCAGGAAGATCAACCTCCTGATTCGCCCCTCCAAAGACAAAGAAACCACTACTTATCCCGGGCGATCCGCCACCTGCCACTCCCGCAGCCCAACTGCCTGAATCCTGCCATGTCTCCGAACGCAGGGATTCATCGACGATCACCAGAGAAAACCCTTCCCCATCGGTAGAGGGATACCACCAGTCACGATAGGTGAAATCATGCACTGCTGCATTGAGCTCGGGAATCTCCAACCTCAACCGATCATTGTCGTTATCGAGCCGCCCAGACCACTCTCCCAGAACATTGACACCATCACCGTGAGCCGCCTCAAATTCGTTTATATCGGAGACAATCACCGCGTAGGCCCCCGGACCGAGAGCCACGTCTGGAAAACTGAATCGGACACCCCGTGTGAATTCAACTCCAGCAAGACTGATTTCCATATCCCCCACATTCCGCAACTCAATATACTCTGAATCAGGGAACTCTTCCGGATGATACATGATCTCGGTAATCCTCAGGGACTGAAGGATCAGATTCTCTCTGGTAAGATCCAAAGTGTTAGAGAGACCAGGAGTCGGAAGGTCAAAATTACTAAAGAGAGCGGCACCGTCATCCTCACGACCCCGAGACTGATCGGGCGCATCACAACTCGCGTGAACCCGATCAATTTCGACCTCATTAACTCCGTAAATGGCCAACCACTCATGCCCCGCCTCAAGCTTGAAAGGCAATTCAGACGGCCCCTCAGCCCCCGCCCCAACCGCTTCCAACACCACAAATCCACCACCTTTGATGAACGTCAAAGCTGGCATTACTGCTCCATGAGTAGCACTCATTGGTTCATTCGTAATTCGAAGCCCCCCAAGCGAGACCGGGAGAGGATCTGGATTATAAAGCTCTACAAAATCTTCGCTGTAGACCAACTCCGGCTTGCTCAGCCACTCATTAATCCGAAGACCCGAGGGAAGCCCGAGGGAGTGCACCTGATTGACTGCCGAAGGTGTTGGCATATTCAGGCTCCAACTGCTTTCCGCGGCCCCGCCCCGGCCGATCGAGAGATCTGGTATCTGCGCTCCAAAGGTTACGGAATCAATGAGCACACCCGTGGGATCGTAAAATAGAACCTGCTCACCCGCCGCGCTCAGAGAAAAACCCAGTCGAACACCTGGGCCATCTCTTGAATCCGCGTAGAGCACCAATCGTTCACCTGAATCAATCTCTATACCTGGCGCAAAGACAAACTTCCGCGGATCCGAGGGGTCATCGGTAAGAGAGTAGCCTGTGAGGGAGCGCCTTACCCCGGAATTTGCCAGCTCAATATAATCCGGAAATCTTCCCGCAACCTCATGCGATGATTCGTTAAGCACGAGAAGCTCACTAAGATACAACGCACCGCGGGGAGACTCTTCCGCCATTAAGGTTGCAGGAGCAAGTCGGGGCGGCGCCCCTCCAAGTTCTCCATCGACTACCCCTCGTACAAAGGCACGGCGGGAATCCATGAAATCAATCATATCCTCGATGACTCCGGACGGCACCCATCCCGAAAGATGATTGATTAACAGGGCGTCAAATCTTTCTTTGGAAAAACTGGTTTCTATCAAGTTACGAAGGGCCTCGAAGTAGCGGGTCCTGATTAAAGGCTCTTCAAAAAGCGGAACAAGAGGGCCCAGAGATTCTCCCGATCGCACCATATCGAACAAGGTATGCTCGGGATCCGTGATCCTCGAGTCGTCACCTCGTCCAAGTATTGTGTCCAGATCGTGGGGAATAAACTGAAACCTTGGATCGAGACTTCCTCGATACATGCTGTAATCATCGTCCGTTCCGTTACTCGCATTTGTCTCCCCATTGGCAATGAGAGTCTCAACAGCGAACCAGCGCATCCACTGATCCAGATTCGCGACCGCCTCAACCTGATCAATATAGTCTGGATCCGAGTCTGCCTGATTCATGATCCGGAGGAACTCATCGAGGTCTGCCCAGTCGTTTTCCGACTCGTTGGTCTGCTTGCCCCACCCGTCTCGAGAATACCGCGTGAGGTCGCCACCCCGATAGGCCCAGTTCACATCTGGGCGCACCTTCTTATAGAGATTACCCTGCGCATCATCCGGTAACTTATCATCTATGAACTCAGAGTTAAGAGGCTGCAGATGCACGAAGCTCCCATAATCTTCTTCCGTATCCTGCGCGAGATCCTGCCCGTTCCTCCGGATGGCAACTCGTTTGCTGTCCGGCGCGGGAAGGTCGCTGACCTGAAATAGCTTCATGCCAATGAACTGAAGCCAGGTAAACTGTGTATTCAGGTTCAACTGGCTCTCTCCATTCCACTTCCGGTCTCTGGGAAGACTCAGTCGCATCGGTGGCGGGGTATCTCGTCTACTACTCGCCCCTCGAACCCGAACTCCGCAAAGATACCTTACAACCGGACCACTGCAGTCATCTGCTAACAAAGTGCAGTTGTGCTGCGCATTCGAATCGCGATCTATTCGGTTAAACGCACGGTTTTCCGAAGCGGTCATAATCAAGCGGTAAACCCCCTCTCCCGGCGGATTGGGCGCATCGTCAACCTGATAGTGAAGGTTTGCCACCTGCCCTATGTCGGTCGGAGCAGGCCACGTCCTGATATTTGCCCCATCGCTTGCTGACAGGTAGAACTCAACAATCTCCCGATCAGCCATGGCAGGCAAGGTAACACCATAGACTCCGTCGCCAGCAGCTCCATCATTATGCAGACCATCGTCTGACATGACCACTTCCGTGAAATCCCCAGGATCCAGCGTAGACACCCTGAATAAGACAGTTACGGAAAGACCTTCAGATGTGGTGTCATTCAGCCGGGCACGAATCGTCACAGGATCTGTCGAGCTTGGAACAAGAGGACTGTGACCAACATCCAGAATAAAAGGCGCAATCTCGCTTTCGCTTAGAGCATTCGAGTTCACCTCCCCGGGGGTAGGCCCACCGTCGCTTGCGCTCCAATTTTGCCCAGACTGGTTGGTGAGGGACGGATAAATGAGTTCGAGAGACTCTCCCCCACCATCATGCCTTGCCTCCCATACCCAACCCAGCTCTCCGGTATCAGTAACTCTCGTTCTTTCCGCCCAATCTCCCTGGTCATGATATCCCACTTCATCGACTTGCTCCCCTTTATCATCAACAAGACGGATACGCTCACCCCGATTACTCAGAGAGCCATTCCAACCTCCAACAAGGAGATCTACCGCTCCGTAAACGGCGACAAATTCCTCGATATCTGCCGCCACTACTAGCAACCCCCCAGCCGGAATAACAAGATCTGGAAGAACCATTGCGATCCCACTGGTAAATTCCCATCCTTCAACGCTCACCGGTCCGTCACCAATATTGAGCAACTCAATAAATTCGTTCCCCGTGGCCCCGCTGTCTGGGTGATACATGATCTCATTGATCACGATCGCATCCGATGCTCCACCCACCTGAATATTGACTGTCTCCGAACCGGAATACAGAGCCCCATCGCTGACCCTGTAGGTAAAACTATCGCTTCCGGAAAATCCTGGTGAGGGCATATAGGAAAACGATCCGTCCTCATTCATCATCAGCTGCCCATGAGCAGGCACCCTCGTCACTGATACACTCAGCGAGAGGCTATCCACGTCGACATCATTAAGAAGGACTCCACCCTCAGGCCCAATTACGAGCTCCTGATCAGCAATTGCCAGATAGTAATCCTCACTGGCCAGAGGAGGATCATTCACCTCTGACACGCCAATCCGAACCAAAACCGGCTCTGAAGAGCGGGCACCTCCCGCAGCGACATAACGGAACGAATCTGGCCCGTCAAAATTCTCTTCCGGAGTATAGGTAAACGATCCATCCGAACGAAGATCCAATACTCCATGCGCAGCAGGAGTAATCAGAACCGCGGCCAGAGAGTCCCCCTCCGCGTCACTATCATTGGCCAACACCCCTTCGTCGCCAGTGATCTCGAGCGTCTCATCCTCAGAGACAACATATTCATCGTCAACTCCTGTAGGAGCTTGGTCCAAATAAATTCTCACCGTCGTTACCGGGGATGAAAGAGCTCCATCACTGGCCCGATAGGCAAAGGACACAAGACCCGGGTTCTGATCGGGCGGGCGGTAGAAGAACGCACCATTCGGGTTAAGAACCAGCTCCCCACTCGTAACTCCATTAACCAGCACAGCTTCAAGGGCTGACTGATCCGGATCATAGTCGTTAGCAAGAACCCCATCTTGTTCATCTACTATGATGGATCCACCGGGATCTGTGGCGTAGGTGTCCTCGATAGCCACAGGAGAATCAGGCACGTTGCTGACATTCAGTATAACTACCTCCACCGGCGATATGGAGATGCCGTCAGATACGGTATAAGTGAAAGAGTCCGGACCGAAATAATCACGGTTAGGAGTATAAGAGAACGAACCGTCTTCGTTGAACACGAGCTCTCCATAAGCCGTTGTTTCTACAAGCGCTGCCTGAATTAAGTCCCCATCAGGATCTACATCATTGGACAACACTCCCTGCTCAGAGCTACGAAAGTATTCCACATCTTCTGCCACCTGATAGACGTCTGGCTCTGACTCGGGGATATCATTCGCTCCCGGCATCACATTGATAGTGACAACTCCAATCGAAGCCCCCTCTTGATTAACAGCTCGATAGGTAAACTGATCCTCTCCCTCGAAATTAAGACGCGGCGTATAGGTAAAGGCCCCGGTCTCATCGAGATCGACCACCCCATTGACAGGGCCAGCTTCGAGCACCGCAACGAGCCCCGCCTGATCCAGGTCCAGATCATTTGAGAGCAGGCCCGACCTCCGGGCTCTGGTAACTTCAAGCTCCAGATTAAAGCTGATATCGGAGCTTTGTCTGTCGCTCTGGTGAATCTCCACTGCGAGAGTATTTTCTCCCTCAACAAATAGGCTTGGCGACACCGCCGAGAGCTCAATCTCAAGATCCCCGTCGTCCTCAGCACTACTGGCAAAGTCGTTATAAGACGGGTTTTCACCAATGTTATCGCGGCCTACTTCTGTCCCATTAAGATAGACGACGATCCCATCATCCCGGAAAACACGACACCTTGATCCTACGATTGAATTTACCGCCTCAATCGTAAATGTATGCCGGAAGTATGTGGTTGGGTTCCGGTTTCTGGGACTACCCCCAAACCCTACCTGCGTATTTTCATCACCATCACCATAACCCAGTTCGGCGGGACCACTCGCCCACTGAGAATCATCAAAATCAGGATCCCGCCACGCCTCACCGAGGTCAGTCCCCGTATCATCGTAGCGCCAATCTGCTCCGTAAGGGATCACCGCCTCCTCGCCACTTCCTGTTCCACCATCGACAATCGCCTGGAGGACAACATTCTCTCCAACCTCAAAAAGGTCATCTCTTGCAATCGGCGCGTCCGGTATCGGAGCAACTAGGAGACTGACTCGCACAGGCTCCGACTCCAATTCTCCATCGCTCACCCGGTAGGTGAAGGAATCGGCCCCAAAAAAGTTTTCCTCGGGAGTGTAGGCAAACTGACCGCCCGCATCCAGAGACAGAGTTCCCTGCATAACCCCATCCACAAGAATCGCCGAGAGGTCATCTCCCTCAAGGTCCTCGTCATTCGCAAGCAGGCTATTCGCGGCAACATCAACAACAAGCACCTCGTCCTCATCAAGCGCAAAGGTCTCAGGCATCGCGACCGGGGCATCATTCACGGGCACGACCTCGATAACAACTTCGGCCGCTCCGGAAACCCCGGCAACATCGGCAACTTGATATGTAAACCGGTCCGTGCCGAAGAAATCCGGGTCTGGAGTATAGAGGAACACTCCGCTTGGATCCATGTTGACGTCCCCATTTACAGGAGGGCTGATAACCGACACTACAGGTTCACTACCGACCGAATCGTTACTCAAGACGCCACCAATCGCTCCATCTCCCTGCTGAACAAGGACGTCATCAAAATACACGTTAACAACCTCATTGCCCCGGCTCGTTCCACCACTGTAAGCACCAAGCGCAATAGTATGACTACCAGCTTCCAGCGGCAGCGTAAAACTTGCAGACCTCCAACCGGAATCTCCACCATTACTGATTCGAACCAACGAATTATTCTCATCACTACCATAGCGCACCCCATCAACCTCAAAGACTGCCTCGCCGAACTCACTTGCTTCGAGCGGATCGGAGTTTACCAGCCTGTATCTGAAATCCACTCGAACAGCTGCAGAAGACGCAATCGCGAAGCTTTGGGTAAAAGCTCCCGAGGTGGCATGAGGCCCCGGGACAAATCGATTATCCAAGCCTCCAATTGTGATTCGAAGCCCCGAGCCAGCAAACCCTCCATCAGGATCGAGACTGCCGGCCGCATAATCCGGTTGATTTGTGCCGAACACATCATCCGAGAACACAAAGCCTCCAGAAGCCCCCACGCCCCCCTCGAGCGTTAGATCGAGACCTATATCAGAGCTTCCCAGATTAGCTTGGTGGACTTCTACTGCAATCGTGTTCTGCCCTTCTCTCAGGACACCGGCAACATCGAGCTCAACCGTAAAGTAGGACGACTCGTCGCTGTTCTCTGCCAGAGTGTTTGAATCGACGACCCCATCCGGCATAAAAAGCGAGCCAACCTCAACTCCATTGATAAAAATCACGCATCCATCGTCAACCGCGAGATTGGCAATCCACTTTTGCTCACTCACCTCCTCTGCGTTCAAGGTGAAGGTATTTCTGAAAAGGTAGGTGGTTACCAAATTCTGACCATTTGGCCCATCGCCGATCCCAAGCAAAAGATTCGGGGTGGCGGCCGGAAATGCCTGCACCACACCTCCCTGAAGGGGGAGAACTCCCGAGCCCCATGGCCCAACAGTGGATGACCCCACATCAAAATCCACACTATTCCAATCTCTGCCGAATCCGTCAACCGGGTAGCCCATCCCAGCTCCAAGCTGGTTCTCCAGCTGGTCGAGATAGTCCCAATCTCCATCAAACGCCGGATTGATCGTCTGACTACTGCTATCAAGATCCGTTGAGATGAGAGGCCCTGATTGTGTGTTAAGGACCAGATCCTCGGCGGTCTGATATTGATCATCTACCGCAACTGGAGCAGAGGCAGCAGTGATAGTGAGCAGCAGAGGCAGAATTCCACTGGCCGACGCAGTAGGCAGACCGAATAAGACTCGTCGAAGGCTGAGGGTTTCCATCGGGGGCTTTAGGGCAAGGAGGATAAATCTCCGGGGTTCGAGAAGGATACACCAGAACGATAGGAGCTGCACAGCCAATACCCACCATTAAGTCAGGATCGGTTCTGAAGAGAATCACTCTCTCGCTCCCCCTCGTGGGTTATTCCTTCAGGGAATGGTCCAGCATCCAGAAATGAGATTCCTTCAATCCCATGGGCGGCCGCACCCCCGAGAACCTACCTGATCTTGCAAGGAGACATGACATTCCCCTACGCTCACCAAGGGGAGAAAACGAAAGGCTCCCTGAGCTGTTCTTGCTTCAATCGCGTGACCGGGCTAAACCCTCGAAACTTCCCACCAGTCCATGCCTGAGTTTAACACCGTCGCCATTCTGCTTCTCATCGCCCTCGTTATTCTCTGGAATTTGGACTTTGTCGCCACCCTTCTTACCCTCGGATCCCTAAAGCCCGAACTCCCAGAGGAATTCGTCGACACTTATGACCCTGCGAAGTATTCCCAATCTCAGGAATACACCAGGGCCACATCCCGCTTTGGCATTCTCTCGTCAATTGTTTCACTCACAATCCTCCTTTGCTTCTGGTTTTTCGGCGGATTCTCCTGGTGGGACTCGTGCACGCGCTCCCTCTCCCTTGGAGAAGTTTCCACCGGCCTCATCTATGTCTTCGGCCTCCTTTTCGGAAATTACATTCTGAGCCTGCCTCTGACAATCTACGCCACGTTCATACTGGAAGGGCGCTTCGGGTTTAACAAAACAACACGGGCTACCTTTGTAATGGACCAGCTGAAAACCGTTCTCCTCACAGCCATGATTGGAGCCCCTCTCCTCGCCGGCATTCTTCTCATCTTTCAAAATGTTCCCGATGCATGGCTCTGGGCATGGCTCACTTTCAGCATCTTTGTGCTGGCGATCACCTACCTTGCTCCCTCCTTGATCATGCCGCTCTTCAATAAATTTGAACCTATGGAGGAAGGAGCCTTGAAGGACGCCATCTACAAAATGGCGAAAGAGTGTGAGTTTCCTCTCACTGAGATCACGGTAATGGACGGTTCGCGACGCTCGGCGAAATCCAACGCGTTTTTCATGGGTTTTGGTAAGAACAAGAAAATCGCTCTTTACGATACTCTTGTCGAGAACCACTCAACCGAGGAGCTCGTAGCCGTACTGGCCCATGAAATCGGGCACTTCAAGCGCAAGCACATCATACAGCGAATCGTCCTCTCTCTGGCTCAATTCGCCATCCTGTTTTATCTCCTCGGTCAGCTTATCGACCCCGAGAGCGGCTTCTCCCGCCAACTTTTCGCTGCGTTTGGCCTCCCCGCAGCAAGCATCTCACCTCATGCTGGCCTTGTCTTTTTTGGAATTCTCTTTAGCCCGGTCAGCCGGTTCCTCGGAGTCTTCCTCAATGCATGGTCACGCAAACATGAATTTGAGGCTGACGCCTATGCTGCAGGAGCACAACGAACTCCGGAGCATCTGATCACAGCGCTGAAGAAGCTCTCGGCAGACAACCTGTCAAACCTTACTCCCCACCGATTCCGCGTTCTTCTTGATTATTCACACCCACCCGTTCTTGTCCGGATTCATGCACTCCGGAAGCTCCCACCGGGCTCGACAACGTGAGCAAGCCTCTCTTTACCCATCTGGGATCTGCTCTGGCAGGTGGATTCATCTTCCTGCTCTGCGTCCCGGAGGATTCAAAACGAGGGGCTCCTGACACCAATGATGCCGCTCACCTCTCAAATCCGCCCCGCAAAGCGACCCGACATCCTGCATCAGAGACCGGCTCCAATCACTCCTCCCTCTCACCGGAGGCCCTGAAGACGCTTCCAGAGGACGATAGCGTTGAAGAACTCCTTGCGATCACGGGCATCAGACTTCCCACCCGGGCAGAACTCAACACCTACCTTGCTGACAAGGGTTACCCAGCCGAGGGATATCTCGCCGCAGGGATGATTCTGCAGGACGCCAATCTCATGATGGAAGCCATTATCCGGGACCCCTCCAATCCGCATATTCTCTTTGCCCTCGCGTCACGTGATGACTTCCCTGACGACGATCGGATTAATTGGGCCCGCCAACTTCAGGAAGCCCAGCCTGATAACTCGCTTGCAACCTACCTCCTTGCAGCGCTCACTTGGGAAAACGGGGCTAAGAACCCGGCTCTGGAGATCCTCAGCCAAGTCGATCATCCCAAAAGGTTCCAGACCTTTACGTCAGAGTCAATAATTGGCCTCGCCGAGGCACTTCGTGCAACGGGCAACAATCCCGAATCCTCCGCATACTATGCCATGCTGACAGTGGATTTGCCTCACCTCGCCCAGCTCCTTTCCCTGAGCCAGAACCTTCAGGAGCATGCCCAGCAAAGCTCTCCTGAGGAAGCCTTCACCGCAAGACGGCGCAACGCGGTCCTCGGCACCTTCCTCGCCGGGGAAAACGACGTGATTTCGGGATTGGTTGG
>DFWB01000058.1:0-1994 GCA_002380675.1 Akkermansiaceae bacterium UBA4145 | reverse complement strand
ATCGAAGGAATGAATCCTGAGGCGCTGTCCCTTTCCATTGAGCATCGCCGGAATCAGATCAGGGATCTCCCCATTGTGACCGACATACTCCGGACTTCACCCGAGCTGATCGAAGGATATGGCATGCGAGCACTGGCACTTGGAGAGATCGAGGCCCTTCGCTGGTTACGGTCACGAACCACTCCTCCTACGGAATAGCGGGCCGACCATTCAGGCATCAGGCCTCTCCTCTGAGCGGCACTGCGATAGCCTGACATTCCTTTTCCCACCCGGGAAAATTCCATGTATTGGGAAATCCGCGGCATTGAACAGGCTTCACCTCCTGAATGCGGCATTCATCCCCATCCAGCATTATACATTCGTTGCTCGAATCTTTATCGATGAGAGAAAGGCCCATCCTATTCGACCTGATTCTGGTGAACTCCTGAACAAAATCATGCTCTTCCATTCCAAGAAAAGAGGCGATCTCTGTAATTTCTGAGTCCCCTACTTCCACGTCTCCGGGCCACTTGCAACATGCCGTGCAACGCTGGCAGACATAGTGATAACGGGGTTTGTTCGGCACTGACTAGAAGAGGTTCCCGACCGGAGGCAGCTGCACACTCATCATGGTTAACAACAATGCGGGTCCCAAGGACTCGCCAGCCTTGGATCTTACCACGGTTTGCAATCTCCGGTGGAAGTGAAATCCCATACGCGAGCATGACTTAAAGCTCATCGAACCGCATAAGACGGCCCCGGGACTGTGATAAGATCGTGGTAGTATTTCACTCTGGCCTGAAACCCTCTCCACTTTTTCCCGGGCCGCCCGTTATCGAGAAGGAAATGAGGGCAGTTCTTATGCGGAGGATTCATACCGTAGCGGGGCCAATGATAATGAGGAACGACCTTGGAGAGCGGAATCCCATGCTTATACATCAGGTAGGCCGCGAGCTTGGCCGTCCTATCAATCGTCCTACTCAGACTGTTCCCCTTGTGCTCGCACATCTCGAGCCCGATCGAATATTTGTTTCCCGGCCCATTGAAGTCGGCATGCCGCCCCGTTATATTCGTGGGCAGATGCTGCACAGCCACACTCTGATCGATAGTGTAGTGCCATGAGAGACTCCCAAGCTTACTGCGTTTCAGAGCAAGTGAATGCCGCCACGGATCCGCACCCTTACTCCAGTTCTGGGTGCTATGAATAGTAATATAGCGGGGGCGCATCGAACTCTGCCCTTTCCGGCCACGAGCGCTTTTGGGGAGGTAATCCTTGTGAACCCTGACCTCCGACAGAAGCGTCAAAGGGGCCTTGCGCGGAACGGATGCAGGGGCACTAACAGGAACTCTCTGCCGAGCGAGCCCCGAGCTCGTGATTGCAGAAGACCTCTCACTCATAACAGAACCGCTACTGGCGGAAAACATCCCAGCAGGTCCTCCTCGATAACCCGGCATCCCGCCGACCCTTAAACTTCTATGCGATGAACATCCCGTGAGAACGAGGGACGCAAATGTAATGACAAATATTAACGGATTGGCGAGGAAGCTCCCCATGTGCTTTCAATTATTTACAGGTTATTAACAAAATACCTGATTATTCACATTTGTGAAGATCTAAGTTGCCCAAGGCCATTCTCCCTGTCTTCTCTGACCACGAATCAACTCAGATTCCCCAGCTCCAACAATCTACTCGCCTGCGGACGCCCTTGCTTTCGCAATGGACAGGTGCGTCCTCAGTGAATCCCCCAAGCTAACTGAAAGCGAAAAACCTCTCTCTGTAGGGCCCATCGAACTTTCTGCGCAAGCCTTTGCAACCGCTCTGGTATCCCTGTCGCTCGGCTCCGACTCACAGCTCTGGATACTGGGGGGATCCGCCCGTCATAGAGAGCGAATCTCCTCCGAACTGGCAGCGTGGGGCCAGAGGGTGGTGGGCATTCCAGATCCTCCCTCAGTTATCCTTGACGCTCAGATCCTCGACCCCGAACCCGACGCCGAGCGCCTTGCCGCATTTCAGC
>DFWB01000186.1:6514-18258 GCA_002380675.1 Akkermansiaceae bacterium UBA4145 | reverse complement strand
GCAGGGATGGTCCGCTTCCCTCTCCGCATTAAGAAACGGGTTTATCTTACGCTGGTCGCCGCGGCACGGAAAATTCGCTCCCCTGCCGTTCCGAGGATGCGACTCCTTAAAGAGAGCGGAGAAATGGTGGCCGAGAGCTCTCGGGAGGTTTTCGATGAACAGGACATGCAGGTCTGGTTAGATGCCGGCAACTACAGTGTCGAGGTTCGGGATGCATATGATCGGCGAGGCCCCGAGCTGGAGTTCGAGCTATCCATACATTCCGGGATTCCTCCGTTTGCGCTTTCGGTGCCGGGGCAGAAGGATAAGAAACACCCTCTTATAGATAAGTTTCTAGCCGTTCCGGGGGGCGTGTTTGAGGTCCCGGTCCAATGCTCCCGGAAAGGATTCACTCCTGAGGTTCAACTTCAGCTGGAATCCTCCCTCGTCTGTATGAAGGAGCAAGACAGGGTGCCGGGTGGGGAGGGATCCGCTGGGTTTCGGCTACGCCTGCCGTCAGATACTGTGGCAGGCACTCTCCATCATTTCGGAGTCCGAGGTGTCTCGGAGTTTGAGGGCTCCTCTTATGAGGCGAGGTTAGAAACGAGGCAGGTTCTGAAGGAGAGAGATGGGGCAGCGGATATTCCTGAGTCAATCAATGGTCTTCTTGCAGTGCGGGTGATGAAGCCACCTTTAAAGGTGGAGGTGGCTCCCCCTGGCGACGTTGCAAAAGGAGCCGTAGTGAAGGTGCCGGTGACCCTGAGCTGGGAGGAAGGAAGCCGCCGTTTCAGCAGTAAGGTGCGGATGGTGGGCCTGCCGGGAGGGATTGAGAGTGGGGAGAAGAGTCTTGATGATAAAACCAGCTCCGTGGAGCTTGAGTTGAAGATTGGCAATCCTGAGCAGGTGGAGCTGACAGGTCTTGTAGTGGAGGTCGAAATTGACTTTCACCGGCATCCATTGCGTATTGAAAGCCCTCCTTTTTCTCTCAAAATCCGGGACAAGTCATGACCAGGTTCTTCCTGCTAGTATTCTGTGTTCTCAGTATGGCTGCGGTCTGTTGTCAGGCTGGGTGGGAATTGCATCCCTCGGAATTTACTCTCAGAGGGAAGCGTGAAGCCCTTCAGCTAATTGCTACATGGCGGGACGGTGATCGGGTAGCAGACCATACTCGTGGGGCCGAATACGTCATTGCTGACCCAGCAGTGGTATCCGTTTCAAGAGACGGCATGGTTCGACCTCGGAGTAATGGAGTGACTACCATCCGGCTTGGAGAAAGCACGGTAAAGGTGAGGGTGAGCGGGATACAGTCTCCAGCTCCGGTCTCTTTCCGCCACGAAACCTTGCCGGTTCTTTCCCGTCTTGGGTGCAGTGCCGGTTCCTGTCACGGATCGCCGCACGGGAAGGGAAGCTTCCGGCTCTCACTTCGTGCCTTTGATCCCGCCCTTGATGGGCTTACGCTGGTCAGCGAGGAATTGGGGCGAAGGACGAATCCCATTGAGCCTGACAAAAGTCTGTTGTTGCTCAAACCGACCACGGCCGTCAGCCACGAAGGAGGAAAAAAACTGGATAAGGAGAGCGAGGAATATGCCCTCCTTCGCTCATGGATCGCGGAGGGAGCGGCCCTCCGCAAGGGAGAGGAGAGCACCTGCACCGGAATCGAAATTTATCCCTCGGAGTCCCGGGTTCTTCATTTTCCCGATGCGAACCAGCAATTCTCCGTTCAGGCGAAGTTCAGCGATGGGACGAGGCGAGATGTAACGCATCTGGCAGTCTTTGAGAGCTCCAACACCAAGGTGGCAGAGGTTTCAAGGCAAGGATTGGTGAGTGGAGTTGAGCGGGGAGGAGTTGCAGTCATCGCTCGCTACCTCGAATTCATCGAAAGCACGAGCCTGACCTTCGTGAAGAAGATTGATGGATTTGAATGGGCAGATCGTAAACCTGCCAACTACGTCGACGAGCATGTCTATCGGAAATTACGGCAGCTGCAGTTTGCTCCAAGCCAGCAGAGCGAAGACTTGGAATTCGTCCGGAGGGTGTATCTTGATGTAACCGGCCAACTTCCTTCCGCAGAGGCGGTCGGCCACTTTGTTGAGGACCGGGATCCTCGAAAGCGCGCTCTCCTGATCGACACTCTTCTTGAGAGCGAGGATCATGCCTCTTTCTGGGCCCAGAAATGGGGGGACCTGCTCCGCGTATCGAAAAAACAGATCGGGCATGCGTCGGTGTTCAAGTTCAGCCGGTGGCTTGTGAATGCGGTCTCCTCTAACATGCGCTATGATGAATTCGCTCGGGAGATCCTGACCGCCAGAGGAAGCAGTCTCGTCTATCCTGCTGCTAATTACTACAGGGCGGCAGGGAATACCTTTGATGCGATGGAGACGTCGGCCCAGTTATTTCTTGGTTCCAGAATTCAATGTGCAAAGTGTCACAATCATCCCTTTGAGCGCTGGACGCAGGACAACTACTACGGGCTTGCTGCGTTCTTCAACCGCGTGGAGCGTAAAAAGACCGGTAAGGGTGAGGAGCTGATCGTTTACAGCCGACAGGATGGGGAGGTTTCTCATCCGGCGACCGGAGAAACCATGAAGCCGTGGGCTCCAAAGGCTGGCGAAATGGAAGTGGAACAATCCTTTGATCGACGGGATGTGTTCACCGAGTGGCTGACAGGGGAGGACAATCCCTTCTTTGCTCAAGTTGAGGCCAACAGAATCTGGGCCTACCTCCTCGGAAGAGGAATCGTAGAGCCCTTTGATGATTTCAGGGATACCAATCCGCCCAGTAACCCTCCTCTGCTGAAAGCGCTGGCGCAGGATTTTCGTCAGAGCGGATATGATCGCCGGCACCTTCTCCGGGTCATTCTTAATAGTAACACGTATCAGGCTGCCTCTGAGACCAACCAGTTTAACAGGGACGACCGAACGTATTTTTCCCACTACCAGCCTCGAATGCTCACTGCAGAACAATTAGTCGATGCTCTGGGCGTAGTGACCGGCCGGCCGATGCAATTCGAAGGGGTGCCTCCTGAACTCAGAGCGACTGAACTTCCTGCGCCCGATCTCAGGGCGCATAATCGCGGACGGATTGGAGAAGTGGAGTTCATGAAGGTGTTTGGGCAGCCCGAGCGCCAGACCATCTGTGAATGTGAGCGCGGTGATGAATCGAGTCTGGGACAGGCACTGCAGATGTACAACGGCCAGCTCATTCATGACATGATCACCGCGAAAGATGGACATCTGCATCAGTGGATTCGTGAGGGGCTGAATGAGGAAGACATTGTGAGGAAACTATATTTCTCTGCTCTGTGTCGCCCGCCGGGGGACAAGGAGTTGGCCCTCCATCTTCAGTATATCCGAGGGGCCGAGAATGCCACTACGGCTCTTGAGGATACTCTTTGGATTGTTCTCAATAAGAGTGAGTTCCTTTTCCAGCACTAGCCGGGATGAAGCGCGCTCTTACTTTTCTCGCCTTTTGCTTCTCGGCACTAGCCTCCGCAGAAGTTGTGAGTTTTTCCCGCGAGGTGGCTCCTATTCTGCAGCGGCAATGTGTGGCTTGTCATAAGGAGGGAAAAGCAAAAGGAAAGTATCGGCTGGATACCTATGAGCAGCTCCGCAAGGACCTCGAGCCCGGGGACCTCGAGACCGAGCTCTTTCATCGTGTGACGACGGATGACGAGGAGGAGCGTATGCCCGTCGATGCGGACCCTCTTGGAGATCAGGAAATCAATGTTATCCGTCGGTGGATTGTTGAGGGAGCGAGCTATGATGGAGAGGATCCTGGTGCTCTGCTTTCTGCGATCATTCCGTTGCGGGACCATCCGGGAGCACCACCGTCATACCCACGTCCGCTCGGAGTGACCGCCATGGTCTTCGGCCCTCAGGGCCAGAAACTATACACTGGAGGATATCATGAAATCCTGGTCTGGGACCCCAACGGGGGGGCTCTGCTGGATCGGATTCCAAACAACGGGCAGCGGAGCTATGGGCTAGCGCTCTCTCCGGATGGAAACATGTTGGCTGCTGCAACCGGGGACCCCGGTCAGGCAGGAGAGGTCAGGGTCTTTGATGCCAAATCCGGACGAGTACTCGCTACGCCGTTTCGGGGAGATGACACTCTTCTGGCGGTTGGTTTCAGTCCTGATGGAAGGGCTCTTGCGTTCGGGGGGGTTGACGGGAAACTGCGACTGTTTCAAACAGACACATGGACTGAGGTTCTGGCCGTCTCCTCGCATTCTGACTGGCTCACCGCTCTTAGTTGGAACCGGGAGGGAAGCCAGATTGCCACTGCGAGCAGGGATAAGACCGCCAAGGTTTATGAGGTGACTACAGGCAAAAGAGTGAGCACGTTCTCTGGCCACTCCGAAGCGGTCAGGGGAATCGCGTTTCACTCCAATGGAAAAGAAGTGCTCTCTGCGGGAGACCATGGGCACCTCTTTGCATGGGGGTCTGAGAACGGGAAGAAGATTGCCGATCGCGCCAAGTTCGATAACCCTGTTCTGCGATTTATGGAAGGACCCAGAGGCTTCTTTGCCACGACGTCGGGCGGGGTGATCGCACAGTTTAATGCTGAGAATCAGAAGCGTCTTCAGGAATTCAAGGTTGCGTCAGAGACTGGTGCTGAGGCTCCCACGATCTCTTCCTGTGCATGCTGGGAAACCCTGCTGGCAGTGGGAACTCTTGATGGGCGAGTGATAATTTTTGATACGGAGACCGGGGACCAGCGCACTATTTTTGTGGCAAAACCCTGATGAGCATCTGGCAGAATCAGCCCACAGGCACATTCCTGCAGCATGGGTTTACTTGCCGTGTAGACCGTTGACAGGGATATGAGCAAAGGTAATGGTTTTAATGTTAGGGGACATAATCCCCGTCGACACACGACCATGAAAATCATTTCCTTCATCACGCTTGCCTTAATTCTGACCTTCACCTCGGCTCTTTGTGATTCGGTCAATACAGCCTGCCCGGTAAAGGGCAGGCCTGCTGATGGGCGTATTGCAGTTCCAGTAAAGATCGATTTCTGTTGCCAGCAGTGCTTGAAAAAGTTCGAAAAAGACCCGGTCTCCTTTCTTTCCAAGGTGGCAAAAACTGCCAGAGGTCAGTGCCCTGTCAGCGGTCGTAAGATTAATAAGGCATCGACGGCCCTCATCTCGGTCGCTGTCTGCTGCAATGGGTGCAAGGGAAAGGTAGAGGCTGAGCCGCGGGAGTATCTTGCCAGAATTGGTAAGAGCAAGAGAGGATCCTGAGCTCGTTCGGTATCTGACTGAACCGGGTGAAGATTGGTGCGGGGTGGGCGTAGCACTCCATGGTCGACAAAGCTTGGGAGGTCAAATGGAGTGGATTCGTGCGGGAAAACTCCTGTTTCTGCGCATTGTTCTTGAAACAGCACTGTCACTATCAGTTTCTTGCGAATGATATTCTCCCGAATCCTCAGTGTAGGACTCTGCTTTCTGCTGCTCTCCTCGTTACGGGCTGAGCTTCTTGTCTCCGAGGTCATGCCGGGCACAGAGCACGGCTATCTGGACGAGAACGGAGTGAAGAGTGACTGGATCGAACTCTATAATGCAGGGGATAGCGAGATAGAGCTGGGCCTTTTTTGCCTAACCGATGACCCGGAGAGCCTGACCAAGTGGCAGCTGCCGGAAGCTCGTTTAAAGCCGGGAGAGTTCCTCGTTGTCTTCGCATCCGGGCAGGATCGAAGAAATGCCAGATTTCCCCATGCGAATTTCAAGCTGAAATCCGAGGGAGAATATCTGGCTCTGGTGTTAATGGAGGAACAGAAGATTACTCAGGAATTTTCGCCATCCCTGCCCTCTGTGGGTAAAGGTCAATCGTGTGGCTATCTCTTCGAGGGGGAGCGACTTGTGGGAGACCACATGACAATTTTCTCCCGTGCGACGCCAGGTGCCATAAATGACGCGCCTTCGGTTTGGCCAAGGGTCAAGGATACGAAATTCAGCGTGGACCGAGGATTCTATCAAAAGCCATTCAAGGTTGAGGTGCGTTCCGCCACCGAGGGAGCGGAGATCCGCTACACGCTGGATGGGTCTCCTCCCTCGCCCCAGGAGGGATTGATCTACGAGGCTCCAATCCTGATTGATTCCACGTCTATTTTGCGGGTTATGGCCTGGAAAGAGAATCACCTCTCTACAGACATCGATACAGCGAGCTATATCTTTCCCTCTCAGGTAATGAGGCAGCCTGCTCGCCCCGAGGGTTGGCCAACCCACTACGAGGCTAAGGTAAATCCCTTCTTTGCTCGGATCGCAGGAAAGGATTCCATCGATGAGGAAGGCGTCATCGTGAAGTATGCGATGGCTTCCCCGGAGACTCTGGACGCGCAGCCAGAGGAGCTTGAGAGCGCGTTGCTGGCCCTTCCTTCGATTTCCATCGTTACCGACAAGAGGCACTTTTTCGATTCGCGGACCGGTATTCATGTCAAACCTGAGGGGCGGGGCCGGAAGTGGGAACGCCCAGTTTCCGTGGAGTTGATCGACCCTCAGGGGCGGGAGCCGGGATTCCAGATCGATGCGGGTATCAGGGTGCGCGGAGGGCACAGCCGATCGGCGGCATGTCAGAAACACGGGTATCGCCTCTACTTCCGGAAGGACTATGGGGCCGGGGAGCTGGATTATCCCCTTTTTGGAGACGAAGGAGTCCGTCGTTTTGATGATATCGACCTGCGGACGGCTCAGAACTATTCGTATCACTACAGTGATTCCACGCACCACACTCTCGTTCGAGACGTGTTTTCACGGGATTGCCAGAGGGATTTGGGGCAGCCCTATACCCGAAGTCGATACTATCACCTTTATCTCAATGGTCTTTACTGGGGAATCTACCAGACTCAGGAACACGCTGAGGCTTCCTATGGAGCCCGCTATTTTGGAGGTGAGGATGAGGAATTTGATGTCTTGAAGGCAAAGCCCAGTAGTGATGGGCGTGCTACTGACGGAAAAGACCAAGGATGGCGCCGGTTGTGGACGATCGCGAACGCAATGGCGAGGGAGGAATCGCAGGCAGGGAGACTTCACCTTCTTCGAAGACTTCAGGGGCTCAATGAGAACGGGATTTCTGATCCTCTTCTTCCGTCATACCTCAACGTTGATAATTTGATCGACTATATGCTGGTCATTTTTCTGACCGGTAATTTCGATGGCCCAGTCACTCAGTTTGCAGGTAATTTTGCTACCAACAACTGGTTCTCCATCTGGCGAAGAAATGGGAGAGAGGGGTTTCATTTTTTCTGTCATGACTCCGAGCATAGCCTCGCGGCAGAACCAGGAACTGTGGAGATCAATCGAGTGGGGCCTTTTCTGGCAGGGACCAGTTATGACCAGTTTAATCCTCAATGGCTGCACCAGCAACTGACGTCGGTGGAATGGTACTGCGCCCGTTTCAGGGCCCGGGCCGAGGAGGTGTTGTCGGTTGGGGGGATTTTGTCCCGTTCGGCAAATCTAGCCCGCATGCGCCATCGCGCCCAGGAAGTGGGCAGGGCCATGCTGGCAGAATGTGCCCGGTGGGGGTGGCGGGCAGAGCAAACAGTAAAAACCAAGCAGAATTGGGTGGAAGCGATTACGTGGCTCGAGCAGGTGCTTGAGAAGCGAGCTGAGCTGGTTCCGGGGCAGCTTGCCACAGCAATGCGGTTTCCGCGGGGAGTTCCGGCGAGGGAATTAGTTGAGGCTCCACTCTTTAACCCCGTGGGGGCTCCGCGGCTCATAAGGCGAGAGAAAGGTGGAACCTTTGCGGCAGAGAGCGGCGTAGTCTATTTTCGTATGGATGGCCTTGATCCCATGGAAGGAGAGGGAGTCCGTGCTGGCAGCCTGATGGCCCGGGCAGATGCCTTGGTCAGCAAAATTCTGGTGGGGGAGGGTAGTCCGGTCCGAATCGATATTGCTCGAGAAGGTTCCCTTGGTGAAGAGTGGACCCGTCCAGGCTTCGAAGATCTTGCCTGGCGCGAGGGTAAGGGAGGAATAGGTTACGATCAGCGGGAAGACTACCGGGAGCTGATCGGAGTCGACGTAGAGAAAGATCTGTATGGGAAGGGGACCACCGTGCTGGCGAGATATACCTTTGATCTCTCGGAGGTCCCGGCTGGAGACCTTCTGACGCTGAGACTCAAGGTCGAGGATGGTTTCGTAGCACATTTGAATGGAGTCGAGGTAGGAAGAGAGAATGTGTTCGGTGCTCCGGAGTGGAATGGGAAGGCGCTTTCGAGGCCTGATGACGTGGCCGTGCGCTGGCTTACCCTTGATATTACCAAGCACATGACTCTACTCAGGAGAGGAAAGAACGTCTTGGCGATCAGGTTGGTCAATGAACGGGAGCGCAGCTCAGACCTGTTGCTTCTGCCTGAACTTTCGCTCGGGAATGAAGTTCTGGGGACTGTGATCGAATTGGAGGGCAGCGACAGGCTCAAGGCTCGGATTCTATCGGAAAATCAATGGGGAGTCTTGTTGGATAGGGAACTGGACTCCTCACAGGAGGTGAGGCCGGTGGGAAAAGGAGACCTGCTGATCTCGGAGATCATGTATCATCCACGAGAGCCGGATGAGAGTGCGAGAGCAATAGGATTGACACAGAAAAGTGACTTCGAGTTTCTCGAGCTCCTCAATGTCTCCTCGGACGCCGTAGATCTAACGGGAATGTATTGCAGGGAGGGAATTTATTTCTTCCTGGCATCCTCACGGATTGTCGACCCGGGAAAGCGGGTAGTTATTGCGCGTAACATGAACGGAATGTCTCACCGCTATCCTCAATGCACGGTGATGACTACCTATCAGGGGAATCTTGGGAATGGTCGTGAAAGCATTGTGATTCGTGCGGCTAATGGAGAGGAAATTGCTTCGGTGACCTATGATGACGAGGACCCCTGGCCTAGCAGTGCTGATGGGAAGGGGTATTCACTGGTTCTCACGAGTCCCTCTCCCGAGGGAGAGCCCAGTGATCCCGAGCGTTGGAAAGCCAGTGATCGCGAGGGTGGAAGCCCTGGACAGCCCTGATCCTCGGTTTTGGGTAATCGCCCTATGGAGAGTGCCAGTTTGTTCATAGACGTTTACAACGAGTGTTCGAAGGGTGAGGCTTTGTGCCGATGAAGACCCTTCCAGCGATGATTTTTCTGTGCCTCTCGGGAGCGATAGTTCAAGCCGATGAAATTCCACAGCCTGGTAAGGTAGGAAGCGGTGCACTTCTTGGAGCCTCTCTCATCTACTCACTGGAAAACAGGCCTACGCCGCAATGTCACGCTTCTACCATCGTAGAAACTGAAAGCGGTTTGGTGGCAGCATGGTTTGGGGGAAAGCATGAAAAGAACACAGATGTCGGGATCTGGCTTTCGCGGAATACGGGAGAGGGATGGGGGAAGCCAGTTAAGGTTGCCAGTGGAGCAGAGGGAGAAGACCGGGAGTATCCCTGCTGGAATCCGGTATTGTTCAAGTCGAGAGGACTGGTTGAAGGAGGCGGGCAGAATCCGCTCATTCTCTTTTATAAGGTTGGTCCTAGTCCGAGTCGCTGGTGGGGTGTCATGATGACTTCCTTTGACGGTGGGATAACGTGGAAGAATCGGCGGAAGCTGGGGAATGATCCCAAGGTTGGGCACCTCCTCGGTCCGGTGAAGAATAAGCCAATTCAACTGAAAGACGGGTCGATTTTATGCGCGAGTAGTTCGGAGCATAATGGCTGGCGTGTGCACTTCGAGCGAACAAGGGATATGGGAAAAACTTGGGAGGTCGTTGGTCCAATACACAGCGGGAAAGTCTTTGGTGCCATCCAGCCGAGCATTCTTGAGTATGGAGACGGGAAAATGCAGATCCTCTGTCGCAGCAGGCAGGGAGTGATTACCCAGAGCTGGTCTGATGATGGAGGTCAATCGTGGGGGGCGATGACCGCGACAAATCTACCCAATCCAAATGCCGGGACAGATGCGGTCTCCCTCATGGATGGCCGACAGCTGCTGGTCTATAACCATACGACCAGAGGATCCCGGCCTGCCGGTCGCGAAATGCTGAATGTGGCAGTTTCAAACGATGGAAAGGAGTGGGATCCCGTGATGACTCTGGAACGCCAGAATGGAGAATTCTCCTACCCTGCGGTAATCCAGAGTAGGGATGGGAAAGTCCACATTACCTATACCTACCTGCGGCGTTCGATCAAACATGTCGTTGTTGATGCAAGTAAGCTGTAGCTGCGCGGTTCACCAGTTTGCCCGGTAGATTGGGGCGGGATCTATTTGACCTTTGACTTTTCGGGTGGGGACTGGCGTCCTGATCCAATGATGAGACTGAGCCTGCTTCTTCTGCTCTGCGGTATGCCTTTGTTGGGTGCGGAGCGACCAAACATTCTCCTGATTTTTACTGATGATCATTGTGAGCAGGCTCTCAGCGCCTACGACCCTTCGCGGGTTTCCACCCCTCATATGGACCGGATCGCCAATGAGGGAATGCGCTTTAACCGCTGTTATGTCACCAACTCGATCTGTGGCCCGAGCCGCGCGGTGATACTGACGGGCAAATACAGCCACTTAAATGGATTTATTCGTAATGGGAATACCTTTGACGGAACGCAGCAAACTTTCCCCAAGATCCTTCGTGGAGCAGGATATACGACTGCAATGCTTGGCAAATGGCATTTGAAGTCCACCCCGACAGGTTTCGACCACTATGAAGTCCTGATTGGACAGGGCCCGTACTATAACCCTCCCATGAAATACAGGCAGGCGGACGGAACGCCTGCTCAGCGGAAGCATACCGGATACACCACCGATATCATCGTTGACCTTACGCTTGAGTGGCTGAAGGAATCCCGTGATAAGGAGAAGCCGTTCATGCTCATGACTCAGCATAAGGCTCCCCATCGGAATTGGCAGCCGGGTCCGAAATATCTGAATTGGCTTGATGATAAAACCATCCCAGAGCCCGAAACGCTCTGGGATGACTATGAGGGGCGCACCTCCGCAGCTTCGGAGCAGACCATGACGATTCGCAAGCACCTTAGTGGCAATGACCTCAAAATGGGGCCTCCTCGTGGGTTGAATTCAGAGCAGGCAGCCAAATGGAATGCGGCGTATGGTCCTAAGAATGAGGCGTTCAAAAAAGCACAGTCCGGGATGAGTGAGAAGGAAATCATCCAGTGGAAGTATCAGCGCTACGTGAAGGACTACCTCCGTTGTGTGAAGTCGGTGGATGATGGGATCGGCCGCATCCTTGACTACCTTGAAGAGAGTGGGTTGGCGAAAAATACAATTGTGATCTACTCTTCGGACCAAGGGTGGTATCTCGGAGAACACGGGTGGTATGACAAGCGGTGGATGTATGAGGAGTCACTCAAGACGCCGCTCCTTATCCGGTGGCCGGGAGCGGTCAAGCCAGGTTCTGTTAATGAGGACATCGTTTCAAACCTCGACTTCGCGGAGACCTTCCTTGATGCCGCAGGGGTGAAGGTTCCAGCAGACATGCAGGGGCGTAGTCTGGTGCCTGTCCTCAAGGGAAAAACGCCGGATGACTGGCGGAAGTCTTTCTATTACCATTATTACGAGTTTCCTGGTGCACATAGTGTGGCGCGGCACTTCGGAGTGACCACCGGGGAGCACAAGCTCATTCACTTCTATCACAAGGACGAGTGGGAGCTATTTGACCTGAACAAGGATCCCGAGGAGCTCAGGAGCGTCTACGGGGACGCGAGTTATGCTGGCGTTGAGGCGACCTTGAAAAAAGAGCTGGAGCGGCTTCGCTCGGATTACAAACTTCCTGTGCCGGAGGAGCGCCCCGGTGC
>DFWB01000186.1:0-6169 GCA_002380675.1 Akkermansiaceae bacterium UBA4145 | reverse complement strand
GGAAGAAGAATGGGAAGAAGAACGCGAACGAGAACAAGAAGCCGAAGCCGATTTCGGGGTAAATGAACCCGTGGAGTCCCCCCGCCATGGCTTCAACACCCTCGGCCTCCTCATGAGATTCTTGACGGTGGGGAGTGAACATTCGCCCTCATAAAAGAGGGGATTAACCGCTTTCGAGCCGGCCTCCAAAGAGGTAAGACAGCGGCATGAGATTCCTACTGTTTGGCCTCCTGTTCTCGGTCGGGTGGCTGCAGGCCCAGAGCCCTCCCAACGTCCTGATCATCATGGCGGATGATTGTACATTCAACGATTTGCCGGCATATGGGGGGCAGAATGCCAAAACCCCGCATATCGACAAGCTTGCTCGCGAGGGACTCCTGTTTAGACGGGCCTATCTATCTGAGGCGATGTGCCAACCATGCCGGGCGGAGTTGTTCAGTGGGCAGTATCCTACCCGGAACGGTTGTGCATGGAATCACTCCGCCAGTAGGAATTCGGTTACCAGTATGCCACATCATCTGGGGCCGTTGGGTTACCGGGTGGGGTTGGCTGGGAAAGTGCATGTGAAACCTAAGACGGTATTTCCGTTTGAGGAAATTGACGGGTTTGACTCGAATTGTGTTCGAAATCCAACCCGGCCCCACCAGCTGTCGGGTATCTCAGAGTTTATCAGGAGAGACCAGAAGAAGCCCTTCTGCCTGGTGGTGGCACTGGTTGAACCTCACGTTCCATGGGTGATGGGAGATGCCTCACAATACCCTCCAGCCACAATCAAGCTGCCTCCAAATATAGCTGACACCCCCCGAACTCGGCAGGATTTTTCCGCTTATCTTGCAGAGATTACCTACATGGACGGGCAGGTAGGAGAGATTCTTAAAGTTTTAGAAGAGAGCGGGAAGGCGAATGATACGCTGGTTCTGTTCACTTCAGAGCAAGGCTCACAGTTTCCCGGGTGTAAATGGACGAATTGGGACACAGGGATACATACGGGCCTGATTGCACGGTGGCCGGAGAAAATCGAGGGGGGGAGAACTACTGATGCCGTGGTGCAGTATGCGGATATTCTGCCAACTCTCTTGACGCTTGCTGGAGGTGACTGCGACGAGAAGCCCTACGATGGCAGGAGCTTTGCCGGAGTTCTCCGGGGAGAGGAGACAAGTCATCGGCAATATGCCTACGGTTTGCACAACAACATCCCGGAGGGTCCTCGTTACCCGGTCCGCACCGTGACGGATGGGGAGTGGCGATATATCAGAAATCTTCTGCCTGAAGAAATCTACATAGAAAAACATCTCATGGGGATTAAGGGCACGGGGGCATTGAATAATCCCTACTGGGCTACCTGGGTACGGGATTCCTGGAATAACCCCCACACTTACAAAGTCGTCCGCCGTTATATGCGCCGCCCGGCTGAGCAGTTGTATCATACCGCTGAGGACCCCTATGAGATGAGTAATCTTGCCGGGATTCCTGAGTTTTCGGGAATACAGAAAAAATTAAGCATGGAGCTCGATCGCTGGATGAAGAAGCAGGGAGACCCCGGAGCGGCACAGGATACGCAACGCGCACATAAGGCCGCGAAGGAAGGAAAGCATCTCTATGGAGCGCAGTAGGGCATCTTGGTAGATGCCTTCTTTGGGATACTTCTGGGTACAATCACGAGTTATTTTCGTGTCTGGCGGAAAATCCATTCGTGGATCTCGTCCTCATTGAACACCTTGCTAGTGATAAGGTGGCCGGCTGGTAGCTCGCTGTATTTATGAGAGATTCCCTTTTTCTTGAGGGCCAATGAAATATCGCGAGCTCGCTGCACCTTCACAGATTTGTCACGACGGCCATGGAAAATCCAGATGTTGACGTCTTTGAGGTGAGAGACATCACTGATATTGGCAGCGCCAGCGAGAGGTACGGCAGCGGCAAAGAGCTCAGGGCGCTTGTCGATAAGGTGCCAGACGCCGTATCCGCCGAGGGAAAATCCAGTGAGGTAGACCCTTTTAGGATCAGCAACTTTGGTGTTCTCAAGAAAATCGTCCAGAAGGGAGAGAACGGATTCTCCGGAGCGAGTCATCCACGCTTGCCCATGATTACACTGGGGAGCGATGAGGATGCACGGGCGTTTGGCAATGTTAGCGACGAATGAGGCCGGCACTGCAACCTTTGTCTGCTTTTCGTTATCGGTGCCACACTTCGCAGAGCCATGGAGATAGACCACAACCGGCAGTGGAGCAGAAGGGGAGGCCCCCGCAGGAGCATAGATCTTGTAGACGATATTTCCGTGTGAGCCGCCGACCCAGCGGCCTGCAAAAAACCGCCCATATTTGTCAGATACTGGAGCGGAGAACAGGGGGGCGATCCAGATGAATGATATAAGAATCAGAAGGGTCTTGGTCATGATGTTATCTACTTTAGTTTCCCAGAGATAGTCTCTGCCCCGCGATATGGTCTTTTATGAGTGCCCCCGTGGCGTCTCCAAGGATACGGATGCCGTGAAAACTATTTTCCTGGAGCGGGCAAGCGGAGATTCGGTTTCCAGGAGTATTCTGCCCGTAAAGTGGAAGAGCGGCACTCAAGGCTAGGAACGCAGCGAGGGTAGGATTCGTGAATGTCATGCCCGGAAAACCTTGAGTAAAACCCGTCAGTCGAGACTTTGGAGCAAGCGGAGTGCCTGACAAGTCCGGAAAGCTGGTCTCAGACCCGGACTCTGGGCAAGGTAGATGAGCGAGTATTCTCCTCCTAGTCTCTTGGGGTGATTCCGTGGTCAGCCAGAGGCCAGGTTTTTCGTGGTTTTCTTCCCCGATCAGCGAATTTGTCAACTGTTCATGATATTGAGATAGGCTCTTTGAGTTCCGCGTAGATCTCTGGTTCAGGCAGGAGCCAAGAAACCGATTGACCGGCGACCGATATTCTAGTTTCCAAGTCCTGTGGGATTTTCATTCCTACTACGCATCATCATGAAACCAACCATTCTTACTCTGGCGTTTTTCCTCTGCGCCCTGTCATTCCTCCACGCCCAGAACCCTCCCAAGGGTTTTGAAAAAGTTGATCAGGAGATTGTGATCACGGCTGTGCGGACGCAGATGAAATACGACGTGCCTGCTTTCAATGTGAAACCTGAGAGTAGAGTTAAACTCACCTTCAAGAACCCGGATGACCTGCCCCATAACCTCATCATCTGCACGCCCGGAAAGTCCAAAGGGAAAGACAAGGGAGGGGAACTCATAGAGGCGGTTCTCGAACTGGGAGCAAAGGGAGAAGAGATGAACTGGGAGCCCGAGGGGCATCCTCGCATTCTTCACAGCTCCGGGATGGTTCAACCAAAGAAGGAATCAGTAATATGGTTCAAGGCTCCCAAGGAAGAGGGAGCTTACCCTTACGTCTGCACATTCCCTGGGCACTTCACCCTGATGAATGGTATGATGCAGGTCTCCAGTAAGGATGCGCCGGGAGTCCCCAAGCAGGAAGTAAAGGAGAAGGACCGTTCCAAGGACCTCCTTAAGATCGGAGGTGAAGTAGTTGTGGCAGAGCGGACGAGAATTTTCCGGGCGCCCATCGTCAAATCGAGTGGCCGGGCCGTCCACGTGGGTCTGCCCGATGGAATGAATTACACTTTTGATCCGCGCACTCTTGCGGTTCGGAATATCTGGGGAGGTGGGTTTCTCAATCTTAACGAGGAGCGCAGGGGGCGTGGACAACCAAATTCACGGCGTGGTGACGGGTCTCAAACTTATATTGAGAATACGGGTATTCTCCGGCCTGTTGTCGGGGGGAGTGCCGTGGACTTTGAGTTCAAGGAACCTGATGTAAAGGACCACAAGAATATTGAAAAGTGGCTCTGGGAGGATCGCGATTTCCCCGAGCTTCTGGCCTCGGTGGATGCAAACTACCATGGACATAGTGTGGAGTCGGCGACCGGCGATCCGGTATTTCGCTTCCGTGTGGGTCAGAATGAGTTTCTGAAAGGCGTTCGTTTCTCTCAGGAAGGGCGGATTGAAATTGTCCTGCGTGCGGAGTTGAAAACTAACCAAGTGTTTGACGTTTCAGAGGAAGGACTGAGCGATATCAAGGTCGGAGGCGGGAAGCTAGTTAATGGCAAGTGGACTCTGCAGGCGGGAACGGCTCAGGCTTACACGTTCAGTGCAAAATTGGAGAAGCCCCTGATGAGCCGTCCTTATGTAGCCAAGGAGGAGAACTGGGGAGAGCAACCCGTGGTGCGCAACAAGAATAAGGCAGGGAAAAAGGAAATGGAGCTTCCGCCCGGATATTCCTTCGAGAACTGGGAAGCGCCCAAGGACATTTATGGAAGAGACCAGCTTTTTGAGCCTACTGGGATTGCAGTAGCCAAGGATGGGACCGTGGTGGTTGCTACGAGGACTGCTGGGATCTGGCGCATTCGGAATGATAAATGGACCAAGTTCGCAGAGGGGACTTACGAGTGCCTCGGAGTTTGGATTGAGGATGACAAGGGAGACCAGTTTGTTGTCATGCAGAAGCCCGAGCTGACCCGGATGAAGGATAGCAATGGTGATGGCCGTGGTGACAGTTTCGAAACGGTCTGTGATGATTACGGGTTTCACGGGAACTATCATGAATACGCGCATGGTCCGGTGAGGGATAAGGAGGGGAATTACTATTTCTCCTTGAACCTTTCCCATGGGGGTAACGAGCGCACCTCCTGGCGCGCGGGCGGACCGTTCATGGGCTCCATGGGCGGTTACCGGGGATGGGCGTGTCGGGTGACCCCCGAAGGAAAATTTGAGCCTTTCGCCAATGGTCTCCGGAGTCCAGCAGGTATCGGGGTCGATCCGGAAGGGCGTATCTGGTATGCCGAAAACCAGGGAGAGTATGTGGGATCCTCGAAGGTGGTTCCCCTTGAGAAGGGAAAGTTCTACGGGCACCTTTCTGGACTATTGACCCTGGAGGGAAAGATGAAGCCGGACTCGGCTGAGCTGAAGTTCGACAAGTGGAAGGATAAGATTCGTAAAGGTGCGGTTTGGCTTCCGCATGGGATGGTCGCTAACTCACCCGGCAATCCAGCCTGGGATACTACCGGGGGGAAGTTTGGGCCATTCGGAGGGCAGATGTTCCTTGGGGATCAGACACTTTCTAATCTGTTCCGGGTTGTTCCAGAGCAGGTCAATGGAATTGATCAGGGGAGTGTTATCCCCTTCGGGCGATTCTTTGCCTCCGGGGTGATGCGGCCTGTATTTCTTCCGGATGGCAGCCTTCTGGTGGGGCAAACTGGGCGTGGCTGGGGTGCTTGGGGAGGGCAGCAGGCAAGCCTGCAGCGAATTGTGTATGACGGGAAGACTGTGGCCGCTGCCATCCATCACGCAAAAGCTGCTAAGAATGGATTTCTTCTCAGCCTCACTCAGCCGGTGGGTCAAGCGGTCAGCGAGGAGCAGCTGGCAGGCAAACTCAAGGTTCGTTCTTGGTTTTACACGAATACGGGGCGCTATGGGTCACCCAGGCATGAGGAGCGAGATGATGCCATTGAGCGTGTGCACATCGACGATGACCGAAAGAGTGTTCTGGTCGTGATGAAAGACTTCGGATCAGGCGATAAGAAGTGGGTGGACCGGCTCTATCATATCGAAATGCCGGATACCAAGGATGTCTTCGGAACAGCACCGGTGACAAGCTCGGTGCGGGCCTACTTCACACTGCGGATCATTCCCTGATCCTAGTCAGGTTTCGGACTTTTCCCGAGAAGCTATCACCGCCCTCTTCGATGAGGGCGGTTTTTGTGTACAGGAAAGGTGCGCCTTTACTTCAAGGGGAGGCGGTAGGCAGTGGCGGAATTTCTCCAGTAGTAATCCTCACGAGCCTCTGCTCCCTTGCCGGAGATCCAGCTGTCCACGAGCTTCAGGAAGCTTGCGTAGCTCCCGCTATGCTTGGTGCATGGCCAGTTGGAACCGTAGATAAGTCGCTTGGATCCGAATTGAGTCCAGAGAGCGTCGAGGACTGCTCTGTAATGGCTCGGCTCCTTGATCGCGGGCTGTGTTGCACACCGCTGATATAGTCCGGAAATTTTGCAGTAGACATTCTTGTTGGAGGCAAGGCTCTGAACTGCGGTCATCCATTCCTGGGAGGGAGGCTTACCATCGAAATCATATCCAAGGCAGTGGTCGACTACGATGGTCAGGTTGGGAATGGTTCTTGCCAGCTTGTC
>DFWB01000203.1 GCA_002380675.1 Akkermansiaceae bacterium UBA4145 | reverse complement strand
ATTAAGAGTGGAGGGGTGCAAAACGACCCGGTCGAGACGAAATGTCCCGACGATATGGCGCAGTCAGGAATATTGACGGATGCTTCGCCTAGCTCCGCGCCCTGCTCTTTTTGAACGCGAAGATTGCCGTTGCGACGAAGGCCAGAACGACTGCCGCGAAAAGAATAACGGCTCTCAAAATGTGCCCGAATTGAATTTCCGCCGGTTCACTTTCTGGAGGGAGCTCGGTTGGCTCGATGGAAAGAGTAAGGAAGCCCTCTTCCAGGGTAAGAGAGGTTAATTGGCGCATCCAAGGACCCACTCCCTCTTCGTTAGCGAGGTAGACTTGAGCCGGGCGGTAGGGGGAAAAGACTCCTACGAATCCGTCCGGCACGCTCTTGCCCGGAACTTCGATTCGATCAACATTGAAGAAGATTTCACCACCGCTCAGCTCCGGTTGCGTGATCATGGTTCCATTCAGGTAGCGATAATCGTCTGAATTTAGTGGGGATCCCCGCATCCTGAAGGAAATTTCGATGTGAATCTCTTCCTTCGTAATCTTTTTCACCGAAAACGTTCTGCGGAGTTCTCCAAAATCCTCGAAGGCTGCGAGGGCGAGGTTGATGTCTTCCGGGCTGAGTCGGAGGGTCGCAGCTCTTTTGTTGCCGGCCTCGGTGCGGAAGGTTTCCAGCGCAGCGTTCAACCGAATCATCGCTGAGGCATTGCTTTCGAGATCGGGGAGGGCGATTTCCTGCGGACTCGTTCCTGTGAATTTAGTGATCTCGCGGTGCTGCTTGAAGAGACTCCAGACTCCGAACCCGATCAGGAATGCGAGCGAGGTCAGCGCTACGATCATGATGATACAGCCTGCACCGGGATTCTGAGCCTGGACCGGGTCGGGCTCCTTTGCCTCCTGATCGGCTGGCAGCGGGTCCGCAGGCGGAAGGTCTGGCTGGGAAGGAGTGTCGGGCACGGCTCTGGGCTTAAACTGATTGGGGCGGGTTGGGAACTTCTTCTTGAGGGAAAGGTGGAGTAAATGGCTATGGAGTTTGCGGGGAGAATGCTAGGGTCCAGCCGTGGCGCGTATCCTTGTTGGTCTCTCTGGAGGAGTTGATTCCTCCGTGGCAGCCGCCTTGCTTCTTGAGCAGGGCCATGAGGTGGTCGGCGCCTACATGAAAAATTGGATCAACGATGAGGGTATTCCGGGCGACTGTCCCTGGGAAGAAGACCTCGAGGACGCCTCATCAGTGGCTGAGGCACTTGGAATTGAATTTCGAGTGGTAGATCTCATTGATCAATATCGTGAGCGTATTGTTGATTATCTCCTCGAGGGGTATCAATCGGGGGTTACGCCGAATCCGGATGTTCTTTGTAACAGAGAAATGAAATTCGGTGTCTTTCTGGATTACGCCCTCTCACAGGAATTCGAGTCCGTGGCGACCGGGCACTATGCGCGCCGGCGGGAGCTGGATGACGGAACCGCGGTGATTCTTCGTGGGGCGGATCCCAACAAGGATCAGTCTTACTTCCTTGCGCTGATGACTCAGCATCAGATCAGTCATGCTCGGTTTCCTGTGGGGGAAATGCTTAAGCCGCAAGTTCGTGAGGTCGCTGAGAGGTTTGCCTTGCCCACCGCGAGGAAGAAGGACAGTCAGGGGATTTGTTTTATAGGCAATATTAAGATGTCGGAATTTCTACGTCATCATGTTCCAGATAGCCCGGGCCATATTGTTGATCTCTCGGGGAAAGTTGTCGGGAACCATCGGGGCCTTCATCTATATACTCTCGGTCAGCGGAAGGGCCACGGTGTGGCGTCTCCTCGTGAGGGAATGGCCTATGTCGTGGTGGCGAAGGAGCCCGCTCGAAATGAGTTGGTTGTGGGTTGGGATGAACGCTCGACTCCAGGCCTTTACGCGCAAGGATGCACGGTGACGTCGCTTTCGTGTGCGGGGCGCGAATTCGTGCCGCAGACCGGTAAGCTTAGCTGCTCGGTGCAGCCGCGCTACCGCTCACAGGCCGAGTCCGCCCATGTCGAACGGTGTAAAAATCGGATAAAAGTGCATTTTGACCGTCCTCAGCGCGCCCTCACACCGGGCCAGGTGTGCGCTTTTTATGAGGGTGGGCAACTCCTTGGTGGGGGGATCTTTGAGAGTATTTCTCCCTGCGCGCCCGAGTAGGGTTGTGATTGGGGCCTGAATTCAAGGGTGGCGAAGGTTGTGGTAAAGATAAGCTAAATATTGCGCCCGCCTTAGTATCTGGAGCCGCTAACAAGTGGTGAAGAACAAAGGTATTTACCGGCTAGAAGAACATGTGCTTCGATTGTCACGCTTAGTTCAATTTCACCCTTACACGACTATGCAAGCACAACACATCTCAGCACAACAATCAGTTGGTGTCGCGAAGTCCGCGGCAGAAATTTCAAAAAGAACACAGAATCTCGCGCAGGTTTATTCCACTCTGCAATTTCTTGAGCGTTGTGTTTCCGCCTGTGAAGTACTGGCCGATGAGCTCGGCCCGGAAACCTATACTCATCCCCTGCATGAGCATATCAATGAGTGCATTGTGGCGAGCGAGAATCTTTCCGGTGCCATGGTGCGGGAGTCGCGCTTTTCAATTCAGTATGCAGAGGTCTGCATCGCGGCATGCGCGAATCTTGCGGACGAGTGCGTGCACGCGGAGGCTGTTACCGCATTGCGCTGCGCTGAGCTTTGCGGAGACGCGATTGACATGATTCGCGATGACTTTGCCATCGCAGCGTCTAACTAGAAGGCTGCAAATTCTCAGGCACAACCCCCAGAAAGGGCAGGGCTTCGGCCCTGCCTTTTTTAGTTCAGACGTCCCCGAGGTAGTGGGTCCCAGAGTTGTTGAGCTCAAGAGTCGTCGTTCTCTGGCGGGGTGCTGAGACGTGAGCGCCAGTATTCGAGGCGTTCCTTGATGCGCTTCTCCAATCCATTTTCGGTGGGTTCGTAGTAGTGCCTTCCCTCTGGCAGGTAGGCTTGAGGAGTGAAGTTGCCCTCGTAGTCATGGGAATAGAGATACTCCATCGCAGCGCGGTCTGCGCCGGAATCTTCGGCAAGCTTCTTCCTGAAACTGGTCCGTAGGTGCTCCGGGACCGCGAGCGTTCGCCTCTCTTCGATATCCTGCATTGCCGCCCCTAGGGCCGCATAGGCGCTATTGGACTTCGGTGCGGTTGCGAGGTAGACAGTGGCATGAGCCAGAGGAATGCGCCCCTCCGGCATGCCAAGGAATTCAAATGCCTGTTGGGCGGCAAGCGCTACCCGGAGGGCGTTGGAGTCTGCAAGACCGATGTCCTCGGAAGCTGCGATCACTAACCGCCGGGCAATAAAACGAGGGTCCTCTCCAGCGTGGAGCATTTTGGCCATCCAGTAGAGAGCAGCGTCGGGGTCTGAGCCCCGGATCGATTTGATGTAGGCGGAGATGGTATCGTAGTGCTGATCCCCATCGGAGTCGTATACGACGGCCTTGTGCTGGATGGATTCCTCCGCCACAGCTAGGTTCAGGTGGACGGTTCCTCCTTCGTCCGGAGTAGTGAGAATCGCGAGTTCCAGCGCGGTCAGCGCCTTTCTTGCGTCGCCGTCAGCCTTTTCGGCCAAATGCTCAAGGGCATCCTGGTCCGCGGCGATCTTGTGAGAGCCGAAGCCTCGTTCGGTATCGGTAAGAGCTCGCTGGAGGAGGAGGAGCAGGTCTTCGGTGGAAAGAGGCTCCAACTGGAAAATCTGAGAGCGGGAGACCAGGGGGGAATTGACGTAAAAGTAAGGATTGTGAGTCGTGGCACCGATAAAACGGACAGTGCCTTTTTCAAGGTGAGGAAGAAGGACGTCTTGCTGAGCTTTGTTGAAGCGGTGAATCTCATCAATGAACAGGAGAGTGCTCTGGTCTCGGAGTTTGGTGTAGGTGCGGGCCTGCTCGATCTTCGCTCGAATCTCGGCCACATTAGATTCCACTCCGTTCAGCGCTTCGAAACGAGAGCCGGTCGAATTGGCCACGACCCACGCTAGGGTGGTTTTTCCGGTTCCGGGGGGGCCGTAGAAAATCAGGGAAGTGAATCGGTCTGCTTCAATGGCGCGCCGGAGGAGTTTTCCTTCACCGAGGATGTGGTGCTGCCCTGCAATATCGGCAAGCGAGAGGGGCCGCATACGGGCCGCCAGCGGTTCCTGGCCCCCAGGTGAGGTCACCTGCGGATCCTCTGGTGATTCCATGAAGAGGCCGTCCACTTCGGATAGGTTAGGGAGGAGTTCCGCCAGTCACAATCCTGGAGGGTGCCGGGAGGGTGATTCTTAGTGAAATGAGGTCAAAGCCGGGGTATGGCTCCCAATATCAATGAAAGACCGAACAGTAGTATCAGCGATTATCGCGTTAGCCTTGGGTTTGCTTCTCCTTGCCCCATCCCTCTCCGCTGAGCTCAAGGTGGAACGGGATGTCCGCTATGGGCCTCATCCACGCCACGTGATGGATGTCTACTGGAAGGTCGAGTATAAGGACGCTCCCATCGTGTTCACAATTCATGGAGGTGGGTTCAAGAACGGAAGCAAGGCCTACTGCAACAAGGACATGCAGGATCTCTACATGAACAAGGGGTGCATTGTCGTTTCGCCAAACTATCGTCTGATGAAGAAGGGCTCATCTATAACTCCGAGCGATTGCGTCCTCGATGTGGCGATGGCAGTGGCTCACATGCAGGCCAATGCGAAAAAGTTTGGCGGCGACCCTCAAAAAATCATTTCGACCGGGGCTTCTGCTGGAGGGCATATCAGTGCCCAGATTGCCTACCGTAAAAAATGGGACTGGCCGACGGAAGCCAAGCACAAGCCGGAGAAGCTCAATATCGTGGGGTGGTTTGGGAATAGTCCCGGATTGTCTCCGGCGCTCATCAAGCAGGTGGGGCCGGGAGATCCTCCCGGGTTCGTGATGTATGGAGGAAGGGAGCACCCCAAGACCCCAGCGTCACAAGGTCATCAGATTCAGGCCGCGCTGAAGGAGCACAAGGTGTGGAGCAAGATGGTTTACATCGCCCACATGGGACATGTGCCCGCCAAGCGGGTGCTGTTTAGTCCCAAGACTCGCGACAAGGAAACTCATCAGTCGTTCAGTCAGTTCCTTGACATGGTTTGCCACGAGAAGGGGAAGCCAGAGGGTGGTGACGTGATCAAGGTAAAGAGGAAGTAGCCGTCCGTAAGGAGCTCCTGTAGCCTGTTTGCGGACCGGTATAGGGGCGGAGGAGGCTATTTGATCTGGTTGGCTTTCGCGAGGTAGCCAGGGTCGATATTCACCCCGATACCGGGACCATTGGGTGCGGTCATGGTCCCAGCCTTGACGGTGATCTTGTCGCCGGTCGACTCCCACGGGATATTATCGCTCAATCCCTTGTATTCCTGATGGGGCCCGGGGTTGGGACAACATGCGGCATAGATTCCCATGTAAAGGAATCCAAGGCCTCCGCCGGAAATGTGAGGAGTGCAGTCGAGGCCCTTAGCTGCGGCCATCCGGGCGACGCGTAATGAGCGGATCAGACCACCGTAATAGAAGAGGTCAGGCTGGAAGATACGGACGCTGCTGTTCTCAACCATCCATTTAAAGCGCCACTGGCTACTTTCCTGCTCTCCCCAGGCGATAGGAATTTCCAAGGCCTCGGCGACTTGTTTTGTTTCGTCGAGGTAGTCGAAGGGCACGGGTTCCTCATAGAACGCGAACTTGTTTGCCTCCAGTATTCTGCCGACTTCAATGGCCTTTTTGACTGATAGGTAGGAGCTATTGGCATCGGCGTAGAGGGTGCACCGCTCCCCCAGGGATTCAGCGACCATAGGGATGATTTTCTCGGTGCGACCAGGGACTTGGTCGACCACTTTCATCCGCCCTCCGATTTTAATCTTCAATGCTTTAGCCTCGATGCTGGCCACTGATTTGGTGATGCGCCGCAGGGATTCCCGGGGATCCTTGGAACGATGGTTGTTAGCGATATAGAGATCGATCTGCCTGCGTTGCTGTCCGCCTAGCAGGTCTGCCGCCGAGCATTTGGCAACTTTGCCCAGGAGGTCGAGGATTGCGAATTCGGCTGCTGCAAGAGAAACCCAGAACAGTTGGCCCTGCATCTTGTAATTGCTGCCGCTGAGAAAGACGCCATCGACCAGCTGATCGAGATCCCGTGCGTCCTTGTCTCGCATAAAGGGGGCGATCACCTTCGTGAAAACGCGCTGACTCAGTTCCATCTTGCTGGGATGTCCAACGGACCAGCCTTCAGCCCCATCTCTGGAGCGGGCACGGATGAACCAGTTGCCATCCCGTTCATGGAGGTCAAGGGAGTCGATTGTCACCGGGTCCGGTAGGCGATCCTGCTGGATGAATGGCTTGAAGATCCCGATGGGATCCACGGGTTTGCCATAGCCATGGTGGATTCCGCTCGCCAGAACAGCGGCTGCAGGCGTGCAAGCGGAGAGGAGGAAATTTCGCCGGTCCATGGATGCAGTCATAGGGGTATGATAGGGCGGGGTTCTTGAATGGAAACCTGTTGATGGGGTATATTTTCCCTGCAACCGGTCTGCGTTAGGGGCTGGCTATCCGGGGTGGGTTGCTTATGGTTGAGGGCATTGAAAGCGCAAATGCCAGTTCTTTCCCTGCTGACGCTCGTTGTGCTGTCGGCGCTAGCCGATTCACGGCCTAATATCCTGTTCTGTATTTCAGATGATCAGTCTTATGCCCACACGGGGGCGAATGGGGATCCGGTGGTCAAGACGCCGGCATTTGATCGAGTTGCCCGGGAGGGCCTCCGTTTCACTCATGCCTTCTGTGATGCGCCGACCTGCGGTCCTTCGCGGAGTGCGATTCTGACCGGTCAGCCGATCTGGCGGCTTGAAGAGGCGGGGAACATCCACAGCACCTTGCCGAAAAAATTCATCACCTATACCGAGGTGCTGGCAGAAGCGGGTTACTCGGTGGGTTATACCGGCAAGGGATGGAGTCCCGGACGACTGCAGGTAGGAGGCCGCGATTCAAATCCGGCGGGAAAGGAGTTTGGGGAGCGGCGGTTAAAGCCTCCCTTCAAGGCGATGCGAAATACGGACTATGCCGGGAACTTTGATGACTTCCTAGCCCAGGTGGAAAAGGACCAGCCGTTCTGTTTCTGGCTTGGGACCAGCGAGCCTCATCGTGGATTCGAGGCGGGGGCGGGTAAGCGGACCGGGAAGGATCCGGATAAGGTAGTCGTGCCCTCGATCTTTCCGGATCACCCCGTGG
>DFWB01000059.1 GCA_002380675.1 Akkermansiaceae bacterium UBA4145 | reverse complement strand
GGAGAGGATGGGCCAACTCATCAGCCGGTAGAAACTGTGAGTGGGTTGCGGGTAATTCCAAATCTCGACGTGATTCGTCCCGCGGACCCAGAGGAGGTGGCAGGGGCGTGGGCGGCTGCGATGCTGCGGACTGATGGCCCAACGGCTCTTATCCTGACACGTCAAGGGGTCCCGAACCTCAGCAGTGTCCCCATAGCAGAGCGCCGTGAAGGAGCTGCTCTGGGGGGATACGTACTGCGTAGGGAGCAAGGTGCGCTTGAGACAATCATTATGGCGAGCGGTTCAGAGGTCGAACATGCTCTTGAGGCCGCGGATCGTCTCGGCGATAGCGTCAGGGTCGTCTCGATGCCTTGCCTTGAACGATTTGATCGGCAGGACGATGGATATCGTGAGTCCGTACTTCCTGCATCCTGTCAAAAGAGGGTCGCCATCGAAGCGGGGGTCACCAACCTCTGGTGGAAATACGTTGGGGCTGCCGGGCATGTGATTGGCATTGACCGTTTCGGACTCAGTGCGCCAGGCAACGTTGTCATGCAGGAGCTTGGCATTACGGCAGATAAGGTGGTGGAGGCAGTCGAGAATCTTTAGGGCTCTGATTTTCCAATACGCGGCTGGTCCCGGAGGCTCTGGGACCACCTTGCGGAAATGGCGAAATTTCGCGAAAGGGTTCTTGCACCGGAGGAAGGCGCGTTGGACTGTGCAGCCCCTTGGGAGAGCCAAGGTCTCCTTGGGAAGCCCGTGGCACGGGCAGGAAATAGATGGGGAATCCGGTGAAAATCCGGAGCGGTCCCGCCACTGTGTGGCCTTCATGAAAATTGAGGGCCAAGCCAGATTGCCAGCCTGAGAAGAAGTTCAAAATGCCCGCGAGCGACGGGTTGTAGAGCAGATTATCCAGTGAAGAATACATTCATGGTGACTATGAAGGTCACCACGTACTTGTTGGGTGCCACGGTCCTGTTGGACCGGGCGCAGGGTCAGGAAATTGAGGAGATGGTGGTGGTGGCTAACCGTCTTGAAACTCCGTTGCAAGCTGTCGGCAGTGCATTAACTATCCTGGGAGGTGAGGATCTTCAGCAGCGCGGCTTCGTAACCCTCGAGAATGCGTTACATCTTATTCCCGGGACCGGAGTTGGCTCCGAGGGTGGACAGCGTGGTTCAATCTCCGCTCTGCGGATGCGGGGCACGGAGTCTGACCACACGTTGCTACGGATTGACGGCGTCAGGGTTTCAGACTCCAACATACTACCACTGAACCTGATTGGAGGAGACCCTTTGTTTGGTTACTCTTCAATCAGTGTATTGCGTGGACCCCAGAGTGCCTTGTATGGGAGCGAGGCCATTGGAGGAGTCGTGGACCTGAATACGCGTGGAGGCTCTGATGAGCCCGGGCGCCACTTATTCCTGGAGGCGGGTTCCTTTGGAAGTCTTCGGGGTGGTGGAGAGCTCCGGGGAGGTAGCGAAGGCACCCGGTGGTATATTGGCGGTAGCCGGGAACAGACTGAGAATGACCGTGCAGAAAATGATTTCAGGCAGGATCTGTTTGCCCTGCGGGTGGAACGAGATCTGGGAGCCGAGACCATCGCTGGAGTGACGGCTCGAGGTTGGTTCAGCAATCTGGTCAATCCTGGGAGCGTGGGGAGTTTTTCTGGGCCGGCAGAGGATGAGCGAGAAGCGGCTCTTCTCACGGGTTATGTGAGCCACCGGGTAAATGATCGATTAAGGAGTCACCTGACGGCAGGCCTTTATCGTGAGAAGTTCGAGGAACAGGGAGATTTTCCGTTTGCCAGTGATGCAGAGAAGGCCTCTGTCGATTTGCGGAATGTCGTGAGTTGGAACGACGAGCACGAGACTGCGATTGGAGCTGTGGCGGAGTGGACAGCGTTTCAGTCCACCGCCACGCCGGTGGATGAACAGGGCTGGAGAAATGGGCTCTATGCCAACCATCTCTGGCGGCCGACTACAAGAGCCTCAGTCTCCCTGGGGGGACGTTGGGAGAATCTCGAGAGATGGGGAGACTCTCTTACCTGGCGGGCGACGGGAAGTTGGCAGGCTCCCGGCGAGGATTTCCGTTTCCACGGGAGCTATGGGACAGGTTTTCGTGCGCCCTCCTACTTCGAGCTGTTCGGCGCGATCCCAGCTTTCAATTTCGTTGGCAATCCGGACCTCAAGGCGGAGAGCTCAAGGGGTTGGGATGCAGGGGTGGAGTGGAAGCCGTTCGAGAGCCTAATCATGGACCTTACCTGGTTTGATAACCGGATCAGAAATTTGATTGATTTCAGTCCTGCGAATATTGGCAGGGCAACAACTCGCGGCATTGAGCTGAGTGCTCAGGGAAAGATTTGTGGTCATTACCTCGGATGGCGGGGGTGCTATACATGGCAGCAGGCCAGTGATGATGTCACAGGCTCCCGACTTGTCCGAAGAGCTCGGCACCGGGCCAGCCTCGATCTTATGAGCGAGCCCGTAAAAGGGTTTTTGTTGGGAGCGGGCATGACTTATAGCGGGGGGGTTGAAGACAACGATTTCTCAGTATTTCCCTCTGTCCGAAAGGAGCTTGATAGCGTTGTCCTGCTGCGTGCCTACTGCTCGTACCAGTTGAATGAAAATGTTTCACTTCACGGCCGGGTGGAGAACCTCCTGGATCGGACCTATGAGGAAATTGCCAATTATCCTGGTCGCGGGCTCGGTGTATTCGGGGGAATGCGGGTCCGCTGGTGAGCATTCACTTCCTACACCCGCGGTAGGCCTACGGGGAGCTGCCCAAATAGAGCATTCGTGACGCAGTATCGAGAAGAGCTGAGCTCTTCTCCAGAAAGTCCATGCCGATAATCCCATCTACCGGTCTCCCGGAGCGGTCCTTGAAGGTTCTGCGGATTGGCCCCAGAGGAGTCACTGCAACTTGGAATTCGTGTACAAGTAATCTGCCAAAAAGCAGATTATGCAGCACTGCGCTGCGGACAGAGGCGCGATCACCGGAGGCATCAATGATCTTTGAGCGCGACGCCACTGATGGAATTCCGAGGCGGTCGGCGCTTTCCGAGGCCATGACGGTTACCTCAGCCCCCGTATCAACAACCCATGTCAGCAGGTGATTTTCGTAGCGGCATTCTACTAAGAGGTGCGGAAGGCGACCCGCGCGCTCAAGCGGTAATAAATGGAGACCCAGTCCATCCTGCTTGCCCAGAGCCGTTATACCTTCCCGGTGGGTGTTGCCGGCTCGCGGGCCGGGAATCCACAGGGTTCCGACCCTGAGGTCTACGAGGGATCCGAGTCCATTGAGAGCGTCGATTCCCAGTTGCCCGTCATAGCGGCTTGTAGCGGTATTGCGCTTTGAGGGGGGCGCTAACATGAAGGGGAACGGTGTGGCGGTGACGTTGCCAGCTCCCAGCGCTCCCAAGCCAACCCACGATGTTACCGGACGCCCCAGAGCTCCCCTGCTGACAACCTTAACTGATTTTTCAGGTGTTATGCCGCAGATTCTAGCAAGGTCATAATTGAGATCGGTGCTGTTAGCCCCGGAGTCGATGAGTAAATGGACTTCCTTTCCGTTGACTCGGAAGTAGCCGGAGTAGCGGGCGTCCCCCTTTGTCTTTTTTAACCGGAGAGGTTCATATCCCAGAGAGCTCAGCCGTTTTTCTCGAGCGGGGTCCGTCTGTAAGTCGGGCCGCGTCGCACATTGCGTCAGAACGGTAACGGCAAGTGCGGAGAGGAGGAGACGCTGCAGCGACCGCATGGCCTGAGTATAGTTCGTGATTTCCGAAATACGAATGACCAAACAAGAAATGTCGAGTCTTCGGCGAATCAGGAAAAGCGGACTGAGTGCTTCTTGGATAGTCGCAGAATATCACCCGACTGGGGATTCACAATGGCATTTGGATCAGTCAGTTTTTCGCCATTGAGTTGGATTGCTCCAGTAGCGATGAACTGTTTCTTCAACTCTCCATTGGACTTCGTTGCTTCGAAGCCCTTGTGATAAGCATACGAGGTGAGCTGAAGGACCGTCATGTCGCCCGGTAGGTTTCCTGTCGCGAGTTCGGGAAGATCCGAACTCGCGAGGTCTTTTTTGGAGAACCGGATGTCCCAGTCTTCCCTCGCAGCCAGACCCGCTGCTGCGCTGTGGAAGCGGGTGACAATTTGCTGCGCGAGTTGCTTCTTTGCCTCCATGGGGTGGAAGTTCTCATCGCGTCTGATCCCCAGAAGAAGAAGGTAATAGCGATCCATGAGCGTATCCGAGATGCTCATAAGCTTGCCGAACATCTGATTTGGAGCATCTGAAACTCCCACATAATTGTCGTATGACTTCGACATCTTCTTGACCCCATCCGTGCCTTCAAGGAGAGGCATGGTCATTACGACCTGCTGAGGCATTCCTTCTTCTTTCTGCAGGTCTCGCCCAACTAGCAGGTTGAAAAGCTGATCAGTTCCCCCCAGTTCGATATCTGCCCGGACCTCGACGGAGTCCCATCCCTGCACAATGGGATACTGGACTTCGTGTAATCGGACTTCCTGTCCTTTATCGATGCGCTTACGGAAATCGTCCCGTTGGAGCATCTGCTGCATCGTGACGCGTGAATTCAGGCGCAGAACTTTTTCAAAGTTCATGTTGCGGAACCAGTCTCCATTGAAAACGACTTCAGTCCGGTCTTCATCGAGAACCTTGAAGGCCTGTGAGGTGTAGGTCTCAGCATTCGCCATGATCGCCTCACGGCTCAGGGGTGGGCGCGTCGCGCTTCGACCAGAGGGATCTCCGATGGCGGCAGTGAAGTCGCCAATGATGAGCACTGCCTGATGGCCGAGTTCTTGGAATTGTCTCAGTTTCTCGAAAACCACAGTATGGCCCAAGTGGATATCCGGGGAAGTGGGATCAAGGCCGAGCTTGGCTCGAAGAGGTCGCCCCTCCTTCAATTTGGACTCCAGCTCTCTGGGAGAGAGAACTTTTTCGGTGCCAGCACAAAGGGTGGCTAGGGCTTGATCAACTTCTGCCGGCATGTCTGCATAATTTCTACGCATGGTGAGCGGCTGGACAAGACAGATCCGCCATGATTAATGGTGATTATGAATGGAAAGGAGATTGAGCAGCCGCCGTCCACGTCCCCGGATGATATTGAGCCCGGGCGGTTGAGGGTCTTCGGAGTGTGCCATATCGTATTTGGTGGCCTTGGCTTGATGAATGTTGTGGGGGGGGTCGCCATGCAGTTTTTTCAACGGCTATGGACCTTCACTCCACCAAATGGGCCGGACAAGTTGCAGGAGATCCAGAACGAGATGTACCGTGACTTGACGGCATACACCTGGGTTACCATTACGATGTCCCTGATCGTTGGGGTTCTGATTCTTCGCGCTGGCATCGCACTGACAAAACGACGTCAATCTTCGTTACGGCTTTCAAATATCTATGTGCTGTCCTCACTCATTGCCAAAATAGTTAGCGTCGTCCTTTTCCTCGTGGTGGCAATGCCCGTCATAGAAGAGGCGGTGACTGCGATGTTGGAGGAGTCCTCCGCTGCGTTGCCGGGATGGGTGGGAGGCCTGCAGGTCTTTATCGCGGTGATTGGCGTGATATCGTTCCTTTTCTCAACGATTTACCCCTTGTGCGCCCTCCTCATGCTCAATAAGCCTCAGGTGAGGGAATATCTGGCAAGACATGGCCGCTGATCACTGTTAGTCAGCGGTGTGTCCCTTCAGTGTTTAAGCGAGAGCCCGGCAAAAAGCAGCCGGGAGAGTGGGGCGACCGACGGGACTCGAACCCGCGACAACCTGAATCACAATCAGGGGCTCTACCAACTGAGCTACGGCCACCATCTCCGGGACCGAAAGCTGAAGGATCGGGAGAGACGATTCAAGGGCAAAGATCAAGGTTCGGGTCCGGGCGCCCGCAAAAGGAAGGAAGCAACGTCCTTTACGGCACGCCTGAGATTCCATAAGACGGTGACGGCTCCATGGACTTGTTGACACAGAAACTCGGTTACCAGTTCAAGAATTCGTCCCTGCTCGTACAGGCGATGACTCACCCGAGCAGGGCTTCAGAACATCGGAATGAACCAGCGGATAACCAGCGGCTGGAGTTTCTCGGAGACGCCGTCATTCAAGTCATCCTGACAAAGCACCTTTATTGTAGCCTTCCAGATCGTGCAGAGGGCAGCCTGACAAAAATCAGGGCGAGTCTGGTCTCGAAACAGGCCTTGGCTTCGTGTGCCCGGCGATTAGGCCTTGGGGAATACCTCCGGCTGGGTAAGGGGGAGGAAGCCAGTGGAGGGAGAGACCGTGACTCTAATCTTGCTGATGCCTTCGAATCGCTCCTCGGAGCAGTCTTCCTCGACGGGGGCCTGGCGCACGCGACCGAAGTTGCCATGCGGCTGATGGATGAGGACCTGAGCAATATTTCCGGGGGCGAAGATACCAGCAATCCCAAGGGACGCCTGCAGGAAGTGCTTCAGGCTATCCAGCGGGAGAGCCCAGTGTATCGAGTTCTCGAGGAGGATGGACCGGATCACCTTAAGGAATTCCGGGTTGAAGTTCTCTGGAATGGCAATCCCCTTGGCAGAGGAGGTGGATCGAGCAAAAAGAATGCGGAGACTGCTGCTGCACAGGATGCTCTTGAGCGACGCAGCTGGGAAGGCTAACGAGAGTCCCCGCCTTAATTTTGATGGAGCGTCGCCACCTGCCAAACCGGGTCTCCTGCCCGGAGCTGCCTCCGGTAGAGGAGATTCTCACTGCGTCCGCAACCGCCGTCTTTGGACGAAATTTCAACGCTAAATTCTATTACGCGTCGCTTCGTTACGCCCAGTCTCTGTGGCTTGAGGGCAAGGCTGCGCAGGCGTTGTTACAGCTGAACAAGTCATTCATGGCGGACCTTTGCGAGAGTACGGAGATTCTTGCTGCCTGGCCCTTACCCTATGCGGCCAAGCGTTGGATAATGTCTCATTGCCCGGCAGAGGACTTCCTTGGAAATCCTGTCCGTCATTACCAGCACCTCGCGACCCGAATGAGTGGAGTGCGTGCAGAGCTACGCCGGTGGCGGGCATGGGGTTGCTTCCATCTGGCAGAGAAAGTGCTGAGCCCCACCAGCAGTCCTCGGGATGAAAGGCAGATTGAAATAGAACGAATTCTCGTTCCGTCCCCGGCGTGTGTCATCGGTCATCTTGAAGGGCTGGGGCTGCCTGGCGAGGCAGGGTTATACGAGGAAGTCCTTGCAAGGTAGTGATTTTGTGATGAAGGAATAGAAACTTTGATTCTTGAGCCGAATGCGCTCTCGAGTTCTTATGAGGTGGTCTCTTTATCTTATCTATTAATGAAAGCTCTGAGCCTTTTGCTTCCTTTCGTGTTGGTTGCCCTTGTTTGCGCGGCGAAAGTCGCAGTTCCCGGGAAGTCTTCTCATCAGCGAACAGTTCTTTCCCGTGCGTTCGTCACGGAGGGGGCGTCAATTGGAGACGTGAATAGTGATGGCCATCAGGACCTCGTCGCAGGAACTCACTGGCATGCTGGCCCTGACTTCAAAAAGAGCTATCGTTATTATCCCGGTGGCGCCGTCGATCCCAAGGGATATGCCCACAGCTCATTCCTCAGTTGGGTGCTCGACGTCAATTCGGACGGGCGCAATGATATTCTCCAGATTGCGCACGGCCCCGCTTTTCATCTCGACATCTATCTGCAGCCAGCAAAAGGAACTGAGGTAGAGGAGTGGCCAAAGCATCGTGTTGTTACCAGTTTTGGTGGAGAGTCGCCCCATTTTGTTGATGTCACCGGCGACGGAAAGCCGGAGCTGATAGGGCTCAAAAAAGATGTTTGGGGGTTTTATACTGCGGATTGGAACGAGGTGACAAAGCCATGGTCTTTTCATGCCATTTCGGGCAACACCAAGGCGGGCCATTATACCCATGGGCTTGGGGTCGGAGATCTTAATGGAGATGACCGGCTCGATATAATCTGGAAGGAGGGTTGGTATGAATGTCCAGAAGACGCCCAGAGTGGTCAGTGGAAGTTTCATAAGTTTCAGTTCTCACCACAAGGAGGTGGGCAGATGCTGGTCTATGACGTGGACGGAGATGGAGACAACGACATCGTGACGAGCTTGTGGGCCCATGGATGGGGA
>DFWB01000075.1 GCA_002380675.1 Akkermansiaceae bacterium UBA4145 | reverse complement strand
GACGAAACCCTCGTCATCTGGGGCGGCGAGTTTGGACGCCTACCGGTGGCACAGAAAAGTAACAAGCCAGGTAGGGACCACAATCCCCATGCCGGTTGCTACTGGTTTGCTGGAGGCGGAGTAAAGGGTGGAACATCCTATGGAGAAACCGATGAAATCGGTCACCGTGCTGCGACTGACAAAGTTGAAATTCACGATCTACACGCAACCATCCTCCATCTCCTCGGACTTGATCACAAGAAGCTCACCTTCAAGCACAGCGGTCGTAGATTCCGACTGACAGATGTCGCGGGGCAGGTGATCAAGCCGATCATTGCCTGACGATACGCCCAAATACCCCCGGAATGCCGCCTGTCTCGCCTCTAAGTTACCCTTCCGTGCTAATATTAGGCGGCTTTCATACGTTCTACCCTTGAAAGGCTGCCCACATTGAGGTTTTCATAGTCTCCTCCGCGCCGGGACAAATCCCTTTTTTTCATGAGCATTCACGCCCGACTCAATCCTGAGGCCCAGTCTAATCTGGACGCTCAGCGCAGGGCATCTGTCATTACCAGTCTGGTTATTGCCATACTCTCGATCGTTCTCGTCATTCTCATTCTCTTTTTCATCCTCCTCCCATCGCTGGCTATCAACTCGCCGACGATAGTTGCGTATAGTGCGGGTTCTGAAGAGGACGATCCTCTTCAGGAGAAGAGGATTACCAGAGAAGTCACCCCAAAGCCCAATGCCCCATCCTCCGCGATGGCCAAGGTCATGGCTTCGGCAAGCCCCACGAACTTTGCGGTGCCCGTCCCTGAAGTAGAGGCTATTCCCGCTCTCACCTTTGGCTTCAGGGACGATATAGGGCCAGGATGGGGCAACGGCGGCAACGGCGGCGGTGGTGGATTTGGGAAGATCCCTGCAGCAATGCGAAAGCGCTGCTCTGCTGAAGATCGTATGCGCCGGCTGAAACAGAGTGGAGGCACGAAAGCCTGTGAAGAGGCCGTAATGAAGGCTCTGCGTTGGTTCAAGACCGTCCAAAGGCGCGATGGGTCATGGGGCGGAAGCCATCAGGTCGCGCAGACCGGTCTGGTTCTGCTTGCCTATCTTGGTCATTGCGAAACACCACTCTCCGAGGAATTCGGGGAAGCTGTCACTAATGGAATGGTTTATCTCATCGAAAACAGCGTAAAGAACAAGGGCCGCCTTTGCACCACCCGTGGAGACAGGCACTGGGTCTACGAGCACGGGATATCAACCTATGCTCTGGCTGAAGCTTATATGTTCTGTCGAGTCCTAGGACTGAATATTCCCAACCTGAAAGAATCTGTTCAACTGGGAGTGCAGTGGATCATTGACAATCAGAACCCGTCCGGAGGATGGGACTACAACTTTGACGAAGGTGGACGGGGGGGAGATATGTCGATCACTGCATGGCAGATGCAGGCTCTCAAAGCTGGTTACCACACCCGACTCAACTTCCGGAACATGCCGCAGTGCATCAGCAAGGCTCTTACATACTGTGAGGGTCGCCAGAACAGCAATGGCGGTTTCGGCTATACAGGAACGAGCCCCGTCGGAGGCGGGCACTTTACCCTCACCGGAGCCGGGGTGCTCTGCTTCCAACAGCACAAGGGAACCAGCAATCGAGCGGCTCGCAAGGGGATGGACTACATCGACCGCCATGCCAAAATAAGTTACAATGGAGGCCCCTGTAACCTTTACGAACACTACTACGTGAGTCAGGCCGCTATTAATCAGGGCGGCAAGAGCTGGCTCGACTACAACGACAAGTTCCGCGACACCCTTCTAAGTGGGCAGCAGGGAGATGGCCACTTCCGCTCTCCTCCGAATCCCGGACCGGGTAACAAGAACGATCCCGTTTACCATACGGCCCTCGCCACTCTGATGCTGGAGGTCTACTACCGCTTCCTGCCAGGCACGGGATTTGGGCTTTAGTCATCATCCGGTTAAGCCGGGCGGGGCAACACCCGAAACGCTCTCCTCCCCGGCTACGGCATCTCCCCCGCTGGTGGCCTTTTAGGTAAGCCCTTTCAATCACCTGCCCTGCAATAACCCCCTATTCTGAAAGCATCTCTCCATAGCAATATGGAAAACCCCTTGGCCTGAGGGCTGTTTCGATATTGTCTCGCTCCGTGAGTATCGCAGTCGTAACTGGAGCCGGTTCTGGAATTGGCCGTGCCATCGCCCTGGAACTCAGTGGTCAGGGCCACGAAATTATCATTCTCGAGGTCGATGAGGCCGCCGGCGAGGAAAGCTCTGCCCTGATTGCGAACGCCGGAGGGGCCGCCCGGGTCATTCCATGCGACGTCTCACAGACAGAGTCAGTTCGTAATGCATTCGAACAATTCGATCCTCCTAAGGTTCTCGTCAATAACGCCGGTGTCGCCTCGGTCGGAAATGTAGAAGAGTGCTCCCCGGAGGAAATGGACCGGATTTATGAGGTCAATGTGAAAGGGATGTATCACTGTCTCCACTTTGCCATACCGAAAATGGTCAAAGCCGGAGGAGGATCCGTAGTGAACCTTGCCTCCGTGGCCTCGTATCTGGGAATCTCTGAGCGATTCGCATATTCCATGTCGAAGGGAGCGGTTCTCAGCATGACGATGTCAATTGCCCGCGACTACATCGACCAAGGTATCCGCTCGAACTGTGTGTGCCCCGGGAGAGTTCATACTCCATTTGTCGACGGGTATCTCGCAAAGAACTATCCTGAAGAACAACGCCAGGAAATATTCAAAACGCTGAGTGAGTGGCAGCCTATCGGCCGAATGGGCACTCCTGAAGAAATTGCCGGAATGGTCGGCTACCTCACTTCCGACAAAGCCGGGTTCATCACCGGCAGCGCTTTTGAAATCGATGGCGGAGTAACGAATCTCCGCTAGGCTTCTCACCCTCAAAACGCATAGAGAAAATACAACCCGTATCCTGCAATGAAACTTACTCGATTCCTAAAGAATGGCTCCCCTACTCCCGGTCTCTTCCTTGATGCAGAAACTATTCTCGACGCCTCTGGTTTTGGTGAAGACTGGAATGAAGCGTTCTTCGGCCATGATGGGCTCACTCGCCTCCAGATATGGTTGGAGGAACAGGAAGATACCGCCCCCAAGGTCAAGGCTTCCGAAGTGACCCTCGCGCCCGCTATCGCACGCCCCTCGAAAATTATATGTATCGGACTGAATTACGCCGCGCACGCTGCGGAGGGCGGACTCGAACCGCCTGCCGAACCCGTCCTCTTCTCTAAAGCGACCTCGGCATGGTCCGGCCCATACGACAATCTTGTGATCCCAAAAGACTCCGTAAAAACCGACTGGGAAGTTGAACTCGCATTCGTAATCGGCAAACACGCCAAATATGTGAAAGAAAGTGACGCACTCGACTACATTGCCGGATTTGCCGTTCACAATGACTATTCAGAACGAGAGTGGCAGCTCGAGGGAACAGGCCAATGGGTCAAGGGAAAGTCAGCAGATACCTTTGCCCCTTTCGGCCCATTTCTAGCGACCACCGACGAGGTGCCCGATCCGGGCAACTTGCAACTCTGGCTCGAGCGCAATGGGGAGACCCTTCAGAACAGCAACACCAGCGACCTGATCTTCCCGATTCCTCACCTTGTTGCCTACGTGAGTAAATTCATGTCCCTGCTGCCAGGGGATGTCATCTCAACGGGAACACCTGCAGGAGTCGGCATCGGCTTTGACCCTCCCCGCTTCGTAGAAGAAGGAGACGTTTTTGAACTCGGGATTGACGGTCTCGGAGTCCAGAGGCAGGTCGCGACGAGGGAACTATAGAGCTCATCCTCCTGCAAACTTGAGAATCACCGGCTTAAGGACTCACGATACGCGCTTCGACACGTCTGCTCAGCTGGACGGGTCCGACGCGATGAATCCGGATCCCGACTACTCCGCGGCCTATGTCATTCTCGAGACCGATGGGGATCATGAAGGTCATGGGCTGACTTTCACCCTCGGTCGAGGCAATGAACTGTGTGTCGCGGCCATCGAGTCGCTCGCTCCACTGGTTGTAGGCTGCTCGCTCCAGGAAATCGTGTCAGACATGGGCGCATTCTGGCGCCACGTCACCGGCGACTCCCAGTTGCGGTGGGTGGGACCCGATAAGGGAGTCATTCACCTCGCTACCGGCGCAGTGGTCAACGCAGTGTGGGACCTCTGGGCCCGTGACGCAGGCAAGCCCGTATGGCAACTTGTGAACGAAATGACCTCGGAGGAAATCGTCCGCTGTCTCGATTTCAGGTATCTTACCAACGCACTCACCCCACAAGAAGCATATGACATTCTGGAAAAAACCCGGGAGGGTCGTGATGAACGTCTCCAGCTTCTCCTCGCCCGGGGATATCCAGCGTATACGACCTCTGCAGGATGGCTGGGCTACTCAGATGATAAACTTCGCAGCCTTTGTAGAGAGGCCGTCGAGGCCGGGTGGACACATCTCAAGCTCAAGGTTGGCCGGGACCTCGAAGACGATGTCCGCCGCCTCAGAACTGTCCGCGAGGTCGTTGGTAATAACATCACCCTAATGGTGGATGCCAATCAGGTGTGGGAGCCTTCTGAGGCTGTGGAGTGGATGAAGTCGCTTGCAGAGTTTGATCTCTGGTTTCTCGAGGAACCGACCTCGCCGGATGATATTCTCGGGCATCGGCAGGTTCGCGAAGGAATCCACCCTATCAAGGTGGCCACTGGCGAGTGCTGTCAAAACCGGATTATCTTCAAGCAATTCCTGCAGGCGGATGCCATCGACGTAGTCCAGATTGATGCCACCCGAGTGGGAGGTTTGAACGAAAACCTCGCCATCATGCTCATGGCCGCAAAGTTTGGGAAACCGATATGCCCTCATGCCGGAGGAGTGGGCCTCTGCGAATACGTGCAACATCTGTCCATGATCGATTATCTCTGTATCTCGGGATCGTGGGAAGGAAAGGTCGCTGAATATGTAGACCATCTGCACGAGCACTTTGTCACTCCCTGCATACTGAAAGATGGACGATACCAGGCACCCATGGATCCGGGTTTTTCCATCGAGATGAAACCCGACACCCTCGCAAGATTCCCTGCCACCTGAGTAAGAAATGGACCTGAAACTAAAAGACAAAGTAGTCATCGTTACCGGAGGTGCCAAGGGCATCGGTGCTGCCGCGGTCGAGACTTTTGCACAGGAAGGAGCGATTCCCGTCATTGTGGGACGCAGCCCGGACACCGGTTCTGCTCTCCTTGAGCGGATCGGGGCAAACTCGCCCCGGGGCCTCATGATTGAGACCGAGCTGACCGACGTAAAGGCCTGCCAGTCCGCCGTGGAAGCAACCATCGACTGCTTCGGCCGGATTGACGGGATTGTTCACAATGCTGGCGTCAACGATGGAGTCGGCCTGAAGGCCGGCCCCGAGGCATTTATTGCCTCACTGGAGCGGAACCTCTTTCATCTCTACAACCTCACTCATTTTGCCCTCGAACCACTGATTTCAAGCAACGGCTTCATCATCAACGTCTCCTCCAAGCTTGCGGTCACCGGTCAGGGAGGCACCTCGGGGTATGCTGCCTCCAAAGGAGCTATCCACGGCCTTACCCGGGAATGGGCGGTAGACCTCGCTGAACACGGGATCCGGGTTAACACCGTTGTTCCCGCTGAGGTATGGACTCCGATGTACGATTCCTGGATCAGGACGGTTGAAAATCCAGAGCAGACCCTCGAATCGATCCGGGCCCGTATTCCTCTCGGTGGGCGTATGACCAGCGCAGAAGAGATGGGGAATGCCATCGTTTTCCTCGCCTCCTCCTGCTCGGGCCATACGACCGGGCAGATTCATTATATTGATGGAGGTTATGTCCACTTCGATCGCTCCTACGGGGACATTGAAAAGGAGGACTCCTGAAGGCCGACAGCTCGGAGAGCCAATCCTTCGGGCTACCCCCTATTCGCCAGAACCCTCCTGACAGGTTGCCACGAGAACATGATCAAAGGGTGGTAGCCCACTCGCTACGCTGGCTAAATGGGAACTCCAGTTATTTAGCTTCGCAGCGTCTCTGGCCTCTCCCCGGTTCCTCATGCGCTCCAGCCTGATTTCTGGCTGGCAGGTTACAAAATGTATCTCTACCGGCACCCTGAACCTGTTTTTGAGCCTGACAGGCCAATCCTTCTCCTGAGACTCCCGCGTGAAAGGCGCAACCAGGACTACCGGAAGGCTGACAAGGTTCACTTCCGCCAATCGGAAGAGAGACTCGTAGACCGGATCACGGAAGAGGTCCTTGTAACGAGCTGAATCTCGATCATCAGGAGAGAGTCCTGCCGCCTCCATTCCGGCTTGGACCACTGGCTCGGTGGCAATATCGCTGTCGACAAGCACCGCGCCAAGTCGGGAAGCCAGTTGCTTCCCGTAGCAGGTTTTTCCACCAGCCGGGGGACCACACACCACATATAACTTTATTGCATCTGACATAGACTACTCTGGCAAGACGGTTGATTCCGAGGCGTCCGCCATAACTACATACTGCCTGATGGCATCCATGACCCTCCAGAGAGCAAAGATCGCAACATCCTGACTTCTGCTCTTTACTACCATACAATCTCTCAAAATCAGCCGTAGATCATAGCTGCTCTTGCATCCTTGGGTGTTTTCTTTGACAGTCAGGAATGTCCCAGCGCACAGGCGTCCTCCTCCTTGTCTCGGGCCCCTCTGGATCAGGCAAGACAACTCTCTGTCGGCGACTGGCAAGGGATGGAGAAGCTCACTACTCGATATCCTGCACGACTCGTGAGGCACGGAACGGGGAGGTGCATGCTCGGGACTACTACTTTATTTCCAAGGAGGAATTCAGAACTGAGACCACGGCCGGACATTTCCTCGAACATGCCGAAGTACACGAAAACCTTTATGGAACGTTGAAGTCCGAGGTTCTCGAATTTCTTCAAAGAGGTCACGATGTTGTCATGGATATTGACGTTCAGGGTGCCGATCAGGTCCGTGCATGCGAAGACCCACTGATCAAGGAGAGCCTGGTAGATCTCTTTGTCATGCCGGCGAGTGAGGGGGAATTACGGGAGCGGCTTGCGAACCGGGCCACAGACGCCGAGGAAGTCATTACTCTGAGATTACATAACGCACTCGAAGAGATGAGTCATGCAGGGCGCTATACGTATCAACTCATCTCAGGATCAAAGGACAATGACTACGGCCGCTGCAAGTCCCTGCTGGTGGCAGAGCGACTCCGGGTCTCCCGTTTCCGCTAGCCCGTTTAAGCCTTCCGAAAAATTCTTCGGGACATCGCCGGGAATGGAGTTTAACTGCGACTTATGAAAATTGTCCTTGGTATTACCGGATCAATTGCAGCTTACAAGGCAGCAGACCTTGTATCGCAGCTGGTCAAGAAAGGACATGACGTGCACTGTGTGATGACACAGACAGCCACGGAGTTCCTCACCCCCCTTACGCTGCAGGTTCTTTCCAGAAATCCGGTCCTTGTTTCACTGGAGGACGAAAAGCAGTCCTGGAAACCAGGGCATATCGAACTCGCTGACAGTGCTGACTTGCTTCTTGTAGCTCCCCTGAGCGCTGACACTCTCGGGAATTTTGCCCACGGGCTTGCCCCAGACCCCCTTTCGAGCATCTATCTCGCCACAAAGTCACCGGTGATCCTCGCCCCGGCCATGAATGGAAAGATGTGGCAGCACCCAGCGACCCAGCGCAATGTCGCGCAGGTCACCGAAGACGGTTGTCGATTGGTTGGGCCTTCCGAATCGGGAATGCTTGCCTGCGGATATGAGGGAGCTGGACGACTCGTGCCTGTCGAGGAGATCCTCGAAGCGGTCGACTCACAAACCACCAGCTAGAAGCCTCTCCGATTCGAGCGCAATCATCTCCCAGACCCTTCAAGATTTGCCGTGAACCTCCTTGTTACTGCCGGCGCGACTCGTGAGCCTATTGATCCAGTTCGCTATCTGACCAATCGATCCTCAGGGAAGATGGGATACGCTCTTGCCAGCGCAGGAGCACAGCTTGGACACCACGTCACTCTCATCTCGGGACCTACCTGCCTCGATATTCCATCCCATGTTGATTTCATCCCCGTCGAAACCGCTCAGGAAATGCTGGAAGCCGTAAAGCTTAAAATCGGAGGGACGGATGCTTCAATTTTTTCGGCAGCGGTGGCCGACTATCGCCCTTCTTCCGTCTCCGAAAGAAAGATCAAGAAAACCGCAGATTCGCTCACTCTGGAGCTAGTCCAAAACCCTGACATCCTGGGATCCGCACGCCACCAGTTCAAATACGATGGGGTCCTCGTAGGATTCGCGGCTGAGACCGAAAACCTCGAAACTAATGCACGGAAAAAATTGTGTCAGAAAGGATGTGATCTAGTCGTGGCCAACGACATCTCCAAAAAAGGAATCGGTTTCGACTCTGATCATAACGAAGTTCTTCTTGTCTATCCCGAGCACACAAACCCCATCCCGATAGACAGCAAGGAACGTCTCGCTCACACCATTCTCCAAGCGATCCATGAACTCATGGTCGGAAGCCGCTGACAATACAGACCACACGATTATTGGCTTTCCCGGAAATAGCGGTATCAATCTTGTCTCTTCTACGTTTCCCTCACCTATATGACACCTCTTCAAGCTGCCGAGCGAGCCGCCCGCCGCGCAGGTGATCTTCTCAAGTCCAATTTTCATCTCCCTAAGGAAATTGATGAAGCTCAGCATCATGATGTGAAGCTGGCTCTGGATCGTAAGTCTCAGGATTTGATTACAGAGGACCTTCTCAGCGCCTTTCCTGATTACTGCCTCTACGGCGAGGAGGGAATTGCAGGCAATCAGGATGCTTCCATGCAATGGATCGTCGACCCGATAGATGGCACCGTAAATTACCTCTATAGCATTCCTCATTTCTGCATCTCCATTGCGCTCCGTAACAAGGAGAGCAACGAAATTATAATGGGTCTGATTTATGACCCGATGCTTGATGAACTCTGGACTGTGGAAAAAGGAGGATCCCCGATGCTTAACGGCAGGACGATTACGTGCTCACCGCGGGAGGCTCTGGAGGAGGCCATCCTTTTCGTGGGCTGCGGAAAGGACAAAGAGGCCCTTACGACGGGACTCGAAAGGTTTGAGCGCGCCTCTACCCGGGCACGCAAAATGCGAATGATGGGGTCGGCCGCCCTCGGAATGGCTTACATTGCGACTGGGCGCCTTGACGGCTACATTGAATCCCGGATTTCTCTCTGGGACGTGGCCGCAGGAATCCTCCTTGTCGAGGCGGGTGGAGGAAAGGTGGACTTGACTCCCCATCCCACTCTTCCGGATGTCTGGTCAGTGGTAGCCACGAATGGGAAGATCCCTGTCGAGGATATCTTGTAGTAACGCCAGCAGGGGGAGCTGGGCCACCGCGGAACCCAGTGAAAGGCCCAGGAGAGAGATTACACTTACTTCCGCTCAGAGAACAAAAGAAGCCTTCGGGCCTGTTTCCCCCTTGCTCCCGGTTTCGGTCTGCGATGGACTGCACAGGGATTGGGCCCAAGAGGGCGATGCTCCCTTCCTCACCCTGTCCGAATCTTCAAGATCATGAACCGTGTTGGCATTGGATATGACGTCCACCAGTTTGCTACGAATCGACCCTTGATTCTTGGAGGTATTACTATTCCCCATTCTCATGGCCTTCAGGGCCACTCCGATGCTGACGTCCTCTCTCACGCTATCGCAGATGCAGTGCTCGGAGCTCTTGGCCTTCCGGATATCGGCTATTATTTTCCTCCGACTGACCCCTCTATCGAGGGAATTTCGAGCCTCCAGATTTTACAAAAGTGCCGGGCTCTCGCAGAAGAAAAGGATGCCGAAATTGTGAATATCGACAGCACCTTGATCGCTGAGGCACCCAAGATCCTCCCTTATCGTGAGAGCATGCAGAGCAAGATCGCGGACGCCCTCGGCCTTCAGCCTGCTCTCATCGGAATCAAAGCCACCACCAATGAACGGATGGGGTTTGTGGGGCGCGGGGAAGGAATGGCCGCTATGGCCGTTGCTTCGGTTGCCTGCTAGAAAAGTTGCTCAGGCCCAGCCGGTCGCCTCAACCAAGGCTTCCCCTATCTCCGCAGGAGTTTCTGCCACCGCAATACCTGCAGCACGAAGAGCCTCCTTCTTCGCCTGAGCCGTTCCCTTGCCGCCGGAGACGATGGCTCCCGCATGGCCCATCCGGCGCCCCGGAGGGGCTGTCGCACCTGCAATAAATGCCGCAACAGGCTTCTTGCAATTCTTGCTCACCCATTCCGCTGCCTCTTCTTCAGCAGAGCCTCCAATCTCACCGATCATGATGATCGCCTCAGTCTCTTCGTCATCATTGAACAGCTGAAGGGTATCGAGGTGGGAGGTTCCATTGATGGGATCACCTCCAATGCCAACACAGGTACTCTGCCCGTAGCCCCGCTGGGTGGTCTGCCATACGGCCTCATAAGTGAGCGTACCAGATCTTGATACGATTCCAACCCGACCCCTCTTGTGGATATAGCCCGGGGCAATTCCTATACGGCAGCCCCCATGTGAATCTTCGCCCCGGCCCGGAGTCACGATTCCTGGGCAGTTGGGACCGACCAGTCGGACCCCTTCTGTTCCCGCCATCGTCGCCTTGACCTTCATCATATCCCTCACGGGAATTCCCTCTGTGATGGCAACGACCAGTGCGACCCCTGCATCGACACTCTCCAGAATCGCATCGCCCGCAAAAGCCGGCGGAACGAAGATCGCGGAGGCCGTGGCTCCGGTCTCTCTCACAGCCTGCTCTACGGTATCAAACACCGGGACCTTATGATCTCCATGCTCGAATACCTGCCCCCCCTTGCCGGGAGTCACACCCGCGACCAGTTGCGTTCCATAGTCCAGACTCAGCTGAGCATGACGCCCTCCAAATCCCCCCGTGATGCCCTGCACCACGACTTTCGTGCTTTCATCTACAAGAATTGCCATCCCTTTAAAATCTCAGGTTAGTGAATTTCACTCATTGATTGCAGATACTGCCTTAGCAGCTGCATCCGCCAGATCATCAGCAGGAATAATGTTGAGGCCACTAGCCGCCAAGGTCGCCTTGCCTGCCTCAACGTTATTTCCCTCCAACCGGACCACAAGCGGGATAGGAAGTCCAACCTCCTTGCACGCTGCCACTACCCCATGAGCAATGACATCGCAGTCCATGATCCCTCCAAAGATATTAACGAGGATCGCCTTAACCGCCTCATCCGAGAGAATGATCTTGAAGGCCGTAGCAACCTGCTCCTGAGACGCGCCTCCTCCTACGTCAAGAAAGTTGGCGGGTTCGCCCCCATGATGCTTGATAATATCCATCGTAGCCATCGCCAGTCCCGCACCATTGACCAGGCAGGCGATGTTGCCATCAAGACCGATATAGTTGAGGTCGTGTTTCGATGCTTCCACTTCCCGGGGGTCTTCCTCACCGGTGTCCCGGAACTCCACAATCTCCGGATGGCGATAGAGCGCATTGTCGTCAAAGTTGAACTTCGCATCGAGGGCGAGGACTTGCCCATCGGTAGTCTTCACAAGTGGATTGATCTCCACCATCGAGCAGTCCGATTCGAGGAAAAGGCGATAGAGGTTCCTCAAGAGCTTACCAAACTTTTTGGCCTCCTCTCCATCGAAGCCGAGTCCGGCAGTAAGTTTGCGTATCTCGTAAGGCTGTAGCCCCATCAGCGGGTGAATGTGCTCCCTTAGAATCCGATCTGGCTGACTTTCCGCGACTTCCTCGATGTCCATACCACCTTCGGTAGAGGCTACAATCACCGGACAGCACGTCGCACGATCCATGAGAATGGCGAGGTAATACTCATGTGCCACATCAACAGCTTCTCCCACCATGACCTTCCGCACCAGCCGGCCATCCTCACCAGTCTGCTTCGTCACAAGGACCTCCCCCAGCATCTTACCTGCAACTTCTGACACCTCTGCGGGAGACACCAGATGGACTCCTCCCTGAAACCCGCTCTTAAATGTGCCCTTCCCCCGACCCCCGGCATGAACCTGCGATTTCACTACGACCCGATCGCCACCCAGCTCATGAGCCGCGGCAGAAGCCTCCTCAGGTGTGCCCGCTACCTTCCCCCGGGGGTTTGGGACCGAAAACTGATCGAAGAGAATCTTAGCCTGATACTCGTGGATATTCATGACGCGGTCGGCGCGGAACGTATGAGCCACCCTCGATCCGGTCAAGGCTGCATGAGCGCAGAACGGCTCTAAGTTACTTCACCACCTCACTCTCGATCGTTCCTCCCGCAACACGGGTGACCAGCTGATCGCCATTCTCAACTTGCTCAGGATCCGTGACAAGAGTGCCACTTTTGCTCATTGTGATCGAAAACCCTCTTTCGAAAGCCGATTCAGGCCCCAGAGTTCTTACCAACTGGCGTAAACGCTCCATTTTCTGGAATGCACTCTGGAGGCAGTGGCGGGCCTGCTGGGAGTAGCGGAGGCGGAATTGCCGGAGCCCCTCCACTCTTCTCTCAACAACCAGACGAGGGTGCCGGGCCTTCCAAGCCGTTCTTCTGTCGGAGATCCGCTGCTCTCGGGCTGAGATCCGGTCGGCCACCAGCCTTCTCATCGTCGCGGCTACCTCATCTGCCCTGAGGATAGGTTCCCGCAGCACACGCTGCGAATCGTGAGCGAGAACGCCACGTCTCGCAAAGCGGATAAGTTCCTGGGCAGACCTGATTTTAGCGTGAACCGGCCTTTGAAGACCATCCCTCAGCCGCTGCAACTTATTCCGTAATTCACGTTCATCAGGGACAATCAGCTCCGCTGCAGCACTCGGGGTCGGCGCCCGTAGATCCGCGACAAAATCTGCAATTGTGAAATCAATCTCATGTCCAACCGCCGAAACGATCGGAATTGAGCAATTCGCAATCGCCCGCGCCACTTCTTCCTCATTGAAGTTCCACAGGTCCTCCAGCGACCCCCCTCCCCGGCCCACGACCACCACGTCACACCTCGGAAGCCCATGATTTTCCGGGTCGCTCATCATCTTGATTGCGCGTGCGATGCCGGAAGCAGCTCCACTGCCCTGCACAGCTACGGGAAAAAGAACCGCCTTTACCCATGGTGCCCGCCGCGTCAGCACACTCACCATGTCCTGCAAGGCCGCGCCGCTGGCTGAGGTAATCAGGCCAATGACCCGTGGGAACCCGGGAAGAGGCTTCTTCAACTCTTCTGCAAACAGCCCCTCCGCATGAAGTTTCTTCTTCAACTCTTCAAAACGGGCCTGCAGCTCCCCAACTCCCGCTGGCTGAACCCGCTTCACGATCAGCTGGGCCTGACCCCGTGCTTCATAGATCGTGACCTCCCCAAGGACCCTTACCCGAGCTCCATCTTGCAATGCCTCGTGACCGGAACACCGCCTCTCCGCGTTGAATGCCGCACACGCCAATTGCGCCTTATCGTCCTTAACTGAAAAATAAAAATGCCCATTTCCCTGTTTCCGTAGGTTCGATACCTCACCCTCTACCCAGACATCCCCAATCTCAATCTCGAGGATGTTCTTCATACGCCGGACCAGCCTGCTCACTGACATGACCCCGTCATCCCCGCGCTGATACTGATGTCCCCTCTCCTGCAGACGCATATCCGCATGATATGGCAGAGTTTTCCCAATATGGAGGGAAAATTCTCTGTCAGACAGGGACTTCCCGCCTCGGGAGCTTCTCAATTCCTTGCCAAACTGCCTGCCGGGCGCTTCCATCGCGGCCCACCGCACCCAGCGAAAACATGGCTGACAAAGAATATACCGATCCGGAACGCATGGAGAAGATCGTCTCCCTGTGCAAGCGACGAGGATTTATCTATCAATCTGCCGAGCTCTACGGGGGCCTCAATGGGTGCTGGGACTACGGCCCTCTGGGGGTAGAGGTCAAACGAAACCTCAAGGACTACTGGTGGCGCCGCAACGTTCAGGAGCGTGAGGATATTGTGGGCCTGGACGGGTCCATCCTGACCCATCAGGCCGTTCTCACGGCCTCGGGGCATGTCGGTGGGTTTTCGGACCCGATGTGTGACTGCCTCCTCAGCAAGGCCCGTCTGCGAGCGGACCAGATTGAACCCCAGAGCGGCACCGCCTATCACTACAGCGGAGCATCCGAGGGAGAATGGACCGTCGAGCGCAGGTTTGCGGTTCTTCTCCGAGAAGGCCAGAACGAGAACAAGGCACGCAAGACGGCCCGTCAGTACTACGCCCAGTTCCACCCCAACAAGTCGCTTTCTCCAAAGACTCTGGAACTTCAGGGGGAAACCACTTCTCAGGAGGAAAACACAACGAGTTTCAACCCTGAAAATGGATCTCTCCTGACGGAGGCCCGGGAATTCAACCTCATGTTCAAGACCCAGATGGGAGCATCCTCCAGCGAAGATGATCCCAATGCTGTCGCCTACCTGCGGCCGGAAACCGCACAATCCATCTTCACTCAGTTCAAGAATGTTCTGGATACCTCCCGGATGAAAGTGCCCTTCGGCATCGCCCAGATCGGCAAGGCGTTCCGAAATGAGATCAACCCTCGTAATTTCACGTTTCGGTCCCGGGAATTTGAACAGATGGAAATCGAATACTTCTGTCGACCCGGGGATGGGTTACGTCTGACGGACGAGTGGCTTGAGAACAGACTCTCCTTCTACGAAGACATCGGCCTCCCTCGAGAAAAACTGCATGTCCTCGATGTCCCTGACGGAGAACGCGCACACTACTCCGAGAAAACCTACGACATCGAATTCGATTTTCCGTTCGGTTGTCAGGAGCTTGAAGGTGTGGCCTACCGCACAAACTACGATCTCTCCAAGCATCAGGAACACTCCGGAAAACCGATTGAATATTTCGACGAAACCACCAAGGAAAAGTTCATTCCCCATGTAGTAGAGCCTTCTGCCGGATGTGACCGCACGGTCCTTGCTCTGCTCTGCGAAGCCTTTGACGAAGAGGACGTCGTCGACACCAAGGGGAAAACCGAAACCCGCACCGTCATGCGCCTTAATCCAAGAATCGCTCCCATCAAGGCGGCTATTTTTCCCCTTCTGAAAAAGAATGAGGATCAGGTGAGAATCAGCAGGGAAATTCAAGAGGAACTGGGAAGCTTCATGCACGTCTTCTATGACGAAACCGGAGCAGTTGGCCGGCGCTACAGGCGCCAGGATGAGGTCGGCACTCCATTCTGTATCACCGTAGACTTTGAAACCCTCGGAGAGGAAGACCCAGAACTCAAAGGCACCGTAACCCTTCGCCACCGGGACTCCATGGAACAGGAAAGAGTAGCCATTGCAGACCTCCTGCCCCGTCTCCTGAGAGAAATCAGATAGGGCGCCCTGACCTTCCTGGTGCCCCTCTCCTCGTCTACCGTGAAACTACGAATCCTCGCTATCGGGAAGCCTAAGCTTGGCTACGCGGGAGAGGGCGTACGAGAATATACCGGAAGACTGAAGCACTATGCCCCGCTCGACCTTGAATTTCTCAAAGGGCACGACGAGTCATCCTCACTTCTCTCCCGGAGCAAGGAGAGCTACCGGATCGCTCTCGATGAGAGAGGCTCGCAGCTGACTACTCTTGAGATCAGTGACGGGCTGACCCGATTAGAAAACAGCCCCGGAATCAAGAAGGTGGCGTTTCTCATTGGAGGCGCCAACGGCCACTCTCCAGCGCTTCGCGACCAATGTGACGAAATATGGTCTCTCTCGACCATGACGATGCAGCATGAGCTGGCCCTGGTGGTCCTGCTTGAGCAGCTCTACCGAGCCTACACTGTCAAACGCGGGGAGCCTTATCACCGAGTTTGATGTCTGGACGCTCTTGTCCAACTCTGTGCCGCTTCTGACCTTGCAACAGCGAAGCCGAGGGTCATCAGCTGTCTGGCGAAGGCCTCGAATGAGAGTTTCCCTTCAAGCCCGGTGAACGACATGGGGAGTCATTTCTTTTTCTTCGTTCCTTTTGTTGGTCCGTCATTCTTCACGAGTTCGACGTCCGTAAAATATGCTCCCCCGGCCCTCCCTGCCTCGTCGTAGAGAAACGTCTGCAACTCAAACGATCCCACCGAAAGGTCAAATTCCAGCCTGGCCTCTTCTGAGCCGGGAGATACGAGTATCTCCTTTTCTTTTCCCGCGATCGCTATCTTGGCCCGAACCGCCACGAGGGGTTTCTCCGCGGCAACCGGCCACTGCCGTAAGGTGAAGGCATACCGACCAGCCTGCCGGACCTCGACCATCCACGACCCGGTCACTCTGGGCAGTTTGCTGATCGTTCGAAAATTCCACGGGGGATTTCCCTTCTCGAGATACCAGTCCTGCGAACACAGCTTGGTCGGATTCTGGGCCGGGTTGCCAAGATGGATACGCACCGGTGTCATGCGCACCGAAACCTTATTCCAGAACGGTCGGTAGGCCTCACGCAACCGGCTTACGACCTCGGGATACTCTCCGGAAACATCCTGACGCTGCGCAGGGTCCACCTGAATATCATAGAGATATTGCCCGTTCTGGTTCACGAGGCGCCAACGCTCTGTCAGTACTACCGAGTGGGCGAGAGGTTGAGCGGGCAGAGCGCCTGCACCAGCCCCCCCATGATACTGGATGACATGATGCTTCCTCGGCCACGGGTCCTCGGACCCGTCCAGAAGTGGCTTCAGCGAGATTCCATCCGGTTCATACCCCTCCGGCACCGGGATACCACACAAATCGGCCAAGGTCGGGAGGACATCAATGTGTGCGGACAACGTATCAATATCCCGCCCCCCGGTCAGCCCGCCACGGGGCCAGTGAATGAAGAAGGGCACACGGTGACCACCGTCGTAAATTGACGACTTCCTACCGCGCATTCCGGCGTTGAAGCCCGACACCGCCTCGGAATCAAGCCCATCGAATCTGGCGCCTGCTGAAGTCCCATTGTCGGTCATGAAAACCAGAATCGTGTTGTCCGCCAAGGCAAGCTCGGCAAGCCGCTTGCGCAAGAGGCCCACGTTGTGGTCAA